>DATHIE010000025.1:0-12344 GCA_035316905.1 Chryseolinea sp.
AAGCTTACATATGTCCGGTCTCGGTGACGAAATCAATGCAGAGATTTCAGGTGCATCGGTGTTAACTGCCTTCGACTATCCTGTGCGTGAAGCAAATATCAACGTCTCAGGAGCCAGCAATGGTAAAGTTACCGTGACCGATGAACTCGTGGCTGTCGCCGCGGGTGCCAGCTCTCTTATTTATCGTGGAAGTCCATCAGTAACAACTGCGATATCGGGAGGAAGTGCGGTTATCAAAGACTGATAGATCTGCAACGAACTTAATCGAGGCGCTGTTAGTGGCCTTATTTTTTTCTTGAAAAGAATTAATGAACTAAAAACAGAGGAACCTCAAGAAGGCAATAAAGATATAGTTATGAGTTATTCTTGTTCGCCGAAGCGTTTCGCGTAGGCGGGAGTGGGCAAGAGTATGGGTTAGCCGTTTGATCATATGACGTGCACACCCATGCTCACACACCAACTCATAACTCATAACCCTTCACTCGGCGAAGCCTTTTTGTCTTCTTCGCGTTTCTTAAACGCAGCTTTGAATGCTTTGCTCAACTCATCGCCCGCTTTTTTAAGGCTATCCTCAACTTCTTTCCAGCGTTCCTTGTTCTCAGACTCTTTTCTGAGCTTTTCTGCCGAGTCCTTTAACTCGTCGTATTTGGCATTGAATTCTTTCTGGAATTTTTCTCCTGCGTCATCCAGTTCTGCCAGAAAGTCATCTACTTTTTTTCCAAAGTTCTTAAACGCCTTTTCTGCCTTTCCTTCATTTGTCGTTTCCATAGGGTATTTTTTACGATTTACTAAGTTAATTCGATTTATACATTTAGTAACAAGTTTAATGCCGGGCGTTATGAAATCATGCCCTCAGGTGCGGTTGTCTGGAAATAGTCTCCGGCAGGTTGTGCAGTCAGCTCAATTGAATTACTTTTGGGCAGTATCGAAATCAGAAAAGTGAAGAGATTGATCAGCATATCCATTGTAATTATTCTGGTGCTTTTTATTGAGGCTTGCGCATCACATCCGAAAAAGCACAAAAAGCTCAAACCTGGAAAACCGATTCCCTGTCCATTAAAAGACTGCTAATGAATTTGCGTAAAATCGTGATAGCCATAGACGGATACTCCGCATGTGGTAAGAGTTCGACCGCAAAAGAAGTTGCCAATATTCTTGGATACCGTTACATAGATTCTGGTGCAATGTACAGAGCGGTTACGTACTATTTTCTGGAACATCACGTAGCTCCCACCAATCCGAAAGAGGTGGCGCGAGCACTTCAACAGATACAGATCTCGTTCAAGGTTAATGCTAAGGGCAGATGTGACACGTATCTCAATGGCCTCAATGTTGAAAAGCAGATACGTTCGATGCGAGTATCGGAAATTGTCAGCCAGGTCAGCACGATCAAAGATGTTCGTGTAGCCATGGTCGAGCAACAACGTAAGATGGGCAAGGAAAAAGCTGTTGTTATGGATGGACGGGATATTGGTACCGTTGTGTTCCCGACTGCAGAGCTCAAACTGTTCATGAAAGCTGATTTGCTTGTCCGTGCCTTCAGACGGCAAAAGGAATTGGTTGAAAGGGATCAGTTAGTTGATCTGGACGATGTGGTTGAAAACATTCTCCAGCGCGATAGAATAGATACAACAAGGGCGGAAAGTCCGCTGAAACAGGCGGAAGATGCAGTTATGGTAGACACAACTCATATAGCTTTTGATGAGCAGGTGGATGAAGTGATTAGAATGGCTCTTTCAAAGATAGTTTCACCCCGTTAGGAACAGTATATGGGGATTTTCCTTCCTTTGATCGCGGTGAATTGCTCAGTTCTCAGTGTTGTGGATCTTGGTGACGCATATGAGAAAATGAAATACTCCAACGTCCCTCTGCTGCTTCGGGGATTGGGAATTACGATCATCCTTGCCGGGTTGATGTCGCTTGGATTCCTTGGCTTTTTGGGACTTTCTCTTTAATAGAAACAAACCAATAACGAGGGCGTCCGGCAAGAACGGAAGCCTTTTTTTATATTATGACTATGGAAAATACACTTAGACGGGTACTAAGGTACTTCTTCAGCGGAACGCTTTTTATCGTTCCATTGGTAGCAACAGCTTACTTTATCTTCGTATCGTTTCGATGGCTCGATAATTTATTACAGCTGCCATATCCAGGATTGGGTTTTGCCATTATACTGTTGGCTATTACCGGCTTTGGATATCTCACTACCAACTTTGCGTTCAAGACTGCCGCCGATTGGTTCGATCATGGAATGAACAGGATCCCTCTGGTAAAGCTGATCTACTCTGCAGTTAAAGATTTGCTCGGCGCTTTTGTGGGAGATAAAAAGAAATTCAATAAACCTGTATTGGTCAGGATCAATAAAGACAACAGCCTTTTCCAGATTGGCTTTATCACTCAGCCCGATCTATCGGATCTGGGATTAGAAGATATGGTTGTTGTTTACTTCCCACACTCATATGCATTTTCAGGTTTCCACTATTTCGTTCCAAAGGAAAGTATCAAGCCGCTGAATATTCCTGGACCCGTGGCGATGAAGTTCATAATCTCAGGGGGAGTTAGCGGCCTCCGTGACACATAAAAAAAGGTGTGGGCTGCATATAAACAGCACACACCTCTACGGATTTTCTGAAAGTATTTATTTCAATTTGAATGTCACTCCAAGAACTACAGGATACAATCCAACGCCGACTTCACCAAACACCCCGAACTTGTCGCTGAAGTAGTAACGTGCACCAGCATACAGTCCGCCGCGAACGGCTCCGTCGTATGGATCGTTGTAGCCATTATCATCGAAATTATTTGTTGATGCGACAAATCCCAAGAATGCTCCAGCATACGGATCAAATTTTTCATTCTTCACTTTTAACAGTCTGGCGAAGTGATATGAACCTCGCGCTCCGAAATCGATGAAATTGTAACTAATGTCATCATAACCCGCGAAGTTGTAACTGTAATTCCAGTGCGTGAATGCAAAATAAGGTCCGATGGCGATGTCATCCGTGATGGAGAACTCAGCATTAATTGTAAAACCTACTGCAAATCCACTACCTGCATACCAATAACCAAGGCCCATTCCTGGATTTAGGAGAATATCTCCTTTTTGGTATTGAGCAAAGGCATTTGTGCCAGATAACGCAAAGCCGACAACGCAAACAAGTGACAGAATGTAATTCTTTTTCATATTCGTGGGGTTTGACTTTTTAGTTTAGCAACTGAGCCGTTTCGGGCACAGTTTTTTTCCTTTCGAATTCTTACGAAAATTAAATAAAATAAAACCATTATTCACACAGTTGTGAGCCGTTCTAACTAAAAATTAGGTAGAAATGGCGATGATATAAGGAACCACTTCGCCAATGAATTTTACTCCCACTTTCGGGGGATTTATCCTATCACTCCAGATCCGACAAGCTCCTCGTCTTTATACCAGGCAACAAACTGGCCGGGGGTTATGCTTTTTTGCGGACGATCAAAAATAACATACAACCCTTCCTTCTTTTTAAAGAGTGTGCATTGTGTTAGCGGTTGTCTATAACGTATACGTGCCAGGTACCTTTCTGATTTTCCGATGGGTACCTGTAGATCTTGTCGGACCCAGTGTTCTTCGGTCTGAGGAACAAAAAGGCCTTTTCTGAATAATCCAGGATGATCTTCGCCCATGCCGGTGTAAATAATGTTCCGAATGGTATCAGTTCCGATTACAAAGATCGGCCTTTCAAAACCGCCAAGGTTCAGGCCTTTGCGCTGCCCGACTGTATAATAATGCGCACCTTTGTGTTCACCGATAACTTCGCCCAACTCCGGCGTCAGTTCATATCTTGCGGTGATTGCATCCAAGTCATCCTCTGTAAAACCATTTTTGAATACCGATGCCGTTGCGGGGACTTCTATCACCTGGCCGGTTTTGTTTTCGAGTCGTTGTTGTAGGAAGTCCGGCAGATGGACCTTTCCTACAAAACACAATCCTTGTGAATCTTTTTTATCCGCTGTAACAAGTCCTATCTGCCTTGCTATCGTCCGAACCTCCGGCTTTAACAGCTCGCCGATTGGAAATAGTGATTTTGAAAGCTGCGCTTGCGTTAGCTGACAAAGGAAGTAGCTCTGATCTTTATTAGGATCTTTTCCGCTCATCAGCTGATAAACCTGCTTGCCGTCTTTGATAATTGTTCCTTTGCGCGCATAGTGTCCCGTTGCGACGAATTCAGCTCCCAGCTTCAGTGCCGTATTTAAAAAGATGTCAAACTTGATCTCACGGTTGCACAACACATCCGGGTTAGGGGTTCTCCCTGCTTTGTATTCCGCAAACATGTAATCGACAATTCTCTCCTTATATTCTTTGCTGAGATCAATAGCTTGAAAAGGTATGCCAAGATGCTGCGCAACAATCATGGCATCGTTGCTGTCGTCCAGCCAAGGACATTCCTTGCTGATAGTCACGCTGTCGTCGTGCCAGTTCTTCATGAACATACCTATTACGTCGTACCCTTGCTCTTTAAGCAGATACGCCGCAACGCTGGAGTCTACTCCTCCAGATAAACCGACAACGACTCGTTTTCCCATGTTTCTTCCTTTGGCGAGTATTTCCCGCAGGATCTATTAATTGATTGAAGTGTAATTTTCACTCAAAAGTTCATTCACCGTCTCGTTAAAGTGTTGAATGAATTCATCGTAGTACTTGCCAGTTCCAGGCCCTGTAAATCCAGTGTGTATCTTTTTTACTTTTCCATCCTTGCCAATAAATATGGTCGTCGGAAATGCGACCACCTTGTTTAGCATTGGAAGTGTTTCCGACGCTTTGGCCTTGTCGTGTGTACCAGCAATGACAAAATCATAATCAACGTCGAATTTTTCCATCATCTTCTTTATTCGGCCGCTGGCATAGTCAAAGTCTGCCTTTCGTTCATAGGCTAAGCCGATTATTTCAACGCCGCGGTCCTTGTTCGTATCATACCACGGTTTTAAAAACCTGGTTTCATCCATACAGTTGGGGCACCACGTTCCAAAGAGTTGAAGTATAACAACTTTGTTACGATACTTTTCATCCGTAAGGCTTACCTTTTTCCCCGTAACATCTGGAAAACTAAACGAGATTCGATCGTACCCTTCCTTCAGGTATGTCAATTTTTCGGCATCAGGCATAGTCGGATTTTCGCTCTTGATCGCAATCCAATCTTCATTCCACGCCTTACCGGAATAATACCGGCCTTTCAGTGTGCCGTCAGGTTGCATGGTGGCTGTAAACAGATAGGAGTGATTACCGTCGAACGTGCTCAGATGAAGCATGCCATTCACGACATTCCCTTCAAGATAACGGTAATCCCCGGTTGGTGTAAGGAATGTTCCTGTGGCGCTGTCGCCAATCTGCTCGAAAACGCCTATCGCAGGCGTTGTGTCAGATTCATGTACGAATGTTACTGCATATTTGCCTGTGAAGTCCGGCGCATTATCTCCTGCCTTTCCCCGCTCAAAACGATTCGTCTTGCCATATTTTGCTCTAAAGGGAAGTTTATAGTCGCTTTCAAAATTTTTGATGAATTGACCTTCGAGTACGTCGCCTTTTATTTCTGCCTTGATAGTTGCGTCGAAGACATGCAGCCCAATGCTGACGATGTCACCATCAACAGTAACCTCGTCAAGTAGCAGTCGTTCCCCGGCATTGCGCAAATAGGCGTCGTATCCGTTCGTACTGTCTTTTACTATCTCAAGATTGAATGGTAACTCCTGTCCCTGGATCTCAACGATAGCCCTCCAAGGTCCAACCTTCAAACTGGCCGAAGTTTCCTTCTTAGCGAAACAACCGGCCAGGCCCGCAATTGCCAGAAGACCAATTCCGATTCTGTTCATCTTCAATGTTTTGTGTCCAAAAAACGCAAAAATGCGAGAAATGATTTACAATTTGACAACATGTATGAATATTAGCCAACGGCTACCGGTTCAATCGATTTAAATCATGTTTGAAAACCTGAAAGTTTTGGAACTAGCCTCTGTTCTGGCGGGACCTGGTGTGGGTCAGTTCTTTGCTGAATTGGGTGCCACGGTCTTAAAGGTGGAGAATCCTAAAACATCAGGCGATGTTACCCGAAGCTGGAAGGCTGCTGGTGAAACAACGGACGACAGATCCGCCTATTTCTGCGCTGTGAACTGGGGCAAGCAATCTATTGTAATCAACCTCGATAGTGCTGATGGTCAAAGAATTGTGCACAAACTTGTCGAGCAGTGCGATATTGTGATTGCGAGCTACAAGCCGAACGATGCTGAAAAGATAGGCGTCGATTATCAAACAATGCGGAAACATAATCCCTCTTTAATATATGGTTCTATTACGGGATACGGCCCGAACGAACCGCGAGTGGGCTACGATGCCGTAATTCAGGCAGAGGCGGGCTTTATGTTCCTGAACGGAGAGCCGGCGAGGGCTTCGTTGAAAATGCCTGTGGCATTAATCGATATTCTTGCGGGCCACCAGTTAAAAGAGGGAATCCTGTTAGCGCTTCTTCGACGTGAGAAAACAGGTGAGGGTTCTCTAATTGAAGTTTCGCTGTTTCAGTCTGCGATTGCATCACTCGCAAACCAGGCTACAAATTGGCTGGTGGGTGGTAAAATACCCCAAAAACAAGGTTCGACTCACCCAAACATTGCTCCCTACGGCGATGTCTTCAAAACAGCAGAAGGCCATGAAATACTACTTGCCGTCGGTAACGATCGACAGTTCAGGGACTTGTGTAAGTTGTTGGACATACAGGAGATCGCGGCTGATGAAAAGTTCAAGACCAACGCTTCCAGAGTAAATAATAGAGTGGTCCTGCATCATGTTTTGCAGGATAAATTTGCGCAACAATCTTCTGGACCGGTCTTATCCCAGTTGAACGAATGCAAAATACCCGCCGGCAGGATCCAAAACATCCAGGAAGTATTTGAGACTCCCCAAGCGAAGGAATTGGTCCTTAATGACGGTTCCATTAGTGGCGTCCGGACGTATATCGGCGCTATAGATCAAAAATCCGGCTCCCACTTTCCCCCACCGCCACATTATGGCGAACACACGGTTGAAGTTCTTCAAAAGTGGCTCAAATTAGATGACCAGAGCATCCAAAAGCTCGTTTCAAACGGGATCATAGCTTAACCAACCTCTCTTTCTATCGATTAAAAATGCTTTCTGAGGGTATTTTCGGCCTAAATATTCCCAAAAATGTAAAAATGTGGTAGAAAGTGGTTGAAAGTGGAATAAAATTACATATGTTTGCTTAGGAGAAAAAGACAACCACTACGTCTAATGACCTTCTTCACCAGTGAATATGAAAGTAAGCTAGATACCAAAGGCAGGATTGTCCTGCCTGCGAGGATCAAGGCTCAATTGCCCTCCAGCGAGGGTAACGAGCTTGTAATCCGGCGTGGTTTCGAACCTTGCCTGATCATTTACCCTATGGTGGAGTTCAAGAAAGTGTTCTCAAAAATCTCGAGTTTGAGCGAATTCAATGAAGAGTACCGGAAGCTCCAGCGGAATTTCTTTTCAGGCACGGCAACTGTCGAGCTTGATGCCAATGGAAGGTTCGTTATTCCGAGAAACATGCTCAGCTACGCCCAGCTGGAGAAAGATCTGATACTGGTCGGCATGGGCAACAAAGTCGAGGTATGGAATCCTTCCATCTATGAGAAACACCTGATCAAAGATTCTAGTGAGCTGTCGAAACTGGCTGAAAAATACTTAACAGAATAGGAGTGAGTAGAAAGCTACAGGCCGCAAGCAACAAGCTGCACGCTTCCATCACGGAGCCGAAAGCTTCAAGTTGCACGCTTCAGGCATGGGACGGCGACTTGAAACTTCAATGCAAAAGCTTGAGGCTTGCATTTGAGTTAGAAGCTCATTTAATGATAGTTCAACAACAAACGTGGTTTCGAGAAAATACGATTGAAACCCGCTTAACGTTGACGATTGAAGAGCAGAAGATGCTCACAACGTTCATTAATAGATTATGACTGCTTGCGGCTTTACGCACCTGGAATGTGACTACAGGCTTGCGGCTTGCGGCTTGAAGCTTGAAGCCTACAAGCCATGAGTGCTTATCACAAACCTGTGATGTTGCAGGAATGTGTTGAGGGCCTGAACATCGATCCGAATGGAGTTTATGTAGATGTCACCTTTGGCGGAGGTGGTCATAGCAAAGAGATACTTGAGTTTTTGAAAGAAGGAAGATTGATTTCTTTCGATCAGGACGAAGACGCAAAACAAGAAGCTGAGAAGATCAGCAATCGTTCTTTC
The DNA here is from genome assembly GCA_035316905.1 of Chryseolinea sp. Classification (GTDB taxonomy): domain Bacteria; phylum Bacteroidota; class Bacteroidia; order Cytophagales; family Cyclobacteriaceae; genus Chryseolinea. The sequence continues at coordinate 8,261 of DATHIE010000025.1, forward strand.
ACTTTTTGTCAGGCCAACTTCAGGTACATGAAACGTTATCTGAAAATGAATGGAGTAACGAAGGTCAATGGCATTTTGGCCGATCTGGGTGTTTCGTCTCATCAGATCGATTCGCCGCACCGTGGGTTTTCAACGCGTTTTGATGGACCCCTGGACATGCGGATGGATAAAAATGCACCGCGTTCGGCAGGGGATGTTTTGAATGATAGCAGTGAAGAGGAGCTCCATAAGATTTTTGGAATGTACGGCGAGTTGAAAAATGCAAGGACGGCGGCGCGGTCCATCGTACAGTTCCGGGTGAACAAAAATTTCAACCGGACAGAAGATATTAAAGTTGCGCTCAAAAGTATTGCTCCTAGAGGAAGGGAGAACAAATATTTCGCCCAGGTGTTTCAGGCGCTTCGAATAGAAGTGAATGAGGAGATGAAAGCTCTTGAAGATTTTTTGCACCAATGCGGCGAAGTTGTGGAAGAAGGAGGCAGACTTGTGATTATGTCTTACCATTCGTTGGAAGATCGAATGGTTAAGAATTATATGAACAAAGGAAAAGTGTATGGTGATGTTGAAAAGGATTTTTACGGAAATGAGATCAAACCCTTCAAAGCAATAACACGAAAGCCAGTTGAACCGATGGAGATAGAAATTGCCGAGAACAGCAGGGCACGCAGCGCAAAGTTGAGGATCGCAGAAAAGATTAGGAGCAATTGAGAATGAAAGAATAAGGACAACGATTTGATTGATGATAGAGAATAAGTTCAAGATCAACCCTGTAAAGAGAAAAATCACTTCCGGCAAGGGCCTGTTTTCCGGGTTTGAGAAAAAATTCAAGCTCGAAAATTATTTCGAAGAGGGTTTTCCTGTTCAGCACATGCCCAAGATCCTTTTTGTGATGGCGATTGGACTACTGTACATAAGTAATACGCACTATGCTGAAAAGACAGTTAGGAAAATAAGCAATATCCAGGCTGAGGTAGAGGATCTACGGGCAGACTACACGACGCTGAAGTCTGACCTGATGTTCGCAAGCAAACAGTCTGAAGTGGCAAGAAAAGTAAAGTCTCTCGGATTAAAGGAAAGTTTAAAACCACCGTACAAGGTAGAAGTAGAAACGGGTGAATATTAAAAGATCGATATTATTAAGAGTTCGCGTAGCATTTTTGTTCATAGTGCTGTTTGCAGTTGCCGTCGTGATCAAGACGGGGCATATCCAGTTTGTCGAGGGCGAAAAGTGGGCTGCAATGGGTGAACGTATTTCCTTCGACTACAAAAGAGTGAAAGCAACGCGCGGCAATATCTACTCAGATAATGGCAGCCTGTTGGCAACCTCTCTGCCGTTTTATAAAATTGCCTTCGATGCAACGCAACCTAAAGATGAGGTTTTTGCAAAGTCAGTAGATTCTCTCGCTTATCACCTCGCACGATTCTTCAGGGACAAGTCGAAAACCGATTATAAAAATATGCTTAAGGATGCGCGGGCAACCAACAAGCAATACGTCATTCTTAGCCGCAAAAGAATCAACTATCAGGAAAAGAAGATGATGATGGAGTGGCCAATATTCCGCGAAGGCAGATTTCGTGGTGGTGCAATCTTTGAGAAGATCGATGTTCGTTACCACCCCTTTGCGAATCTTAGCCGCAGGACGGTCGGATATATTAACGAAAATGACAAAGGCGCCGGACTCGAATACAGTTTTAATGATCAACTCGGTGGGCAGGACGGCTATGCCTATTATCAGAAAATTGCTGGCGGACACTGGAAGCCTGTCTTTGATGCCACCAATGTAAAGGCAATCGATGGCCTTGATCTGCAAACAACCTTGGATATCAATCTGCAGGATGTATCGGAGACGGCATTACACAAGGCGATGGTCCAGCATAACGCTGACGATGGCCTCGTTGTGGTAATGGATGTCAAGACAGGTGAAGTGAAAGCAATCTCCAACCTGAGCAGCAACGGACGTGGCGGATTTTCTGAAAAGTTCAACTTCGCTACCGGCCAGGTGTTTGAACCAGGCTCAACATTCAAGCTGGTTACAATGATCGCGCTACTTGAAGACAGTCCCGTGGAGCTTACCGATAGTGTTGATACCGGAAATGGTTCCTTTAATTTTTATAACAAAACTGTTCGTGATCATGAAGAAGGCGGCCTTGGGATGGTCACCGTGCAGGAAGCTTTTGAACATTCCTCAAACGTCGCAATGGCAAAACTGGTCGACAAACATTTCGGCTTAAGACCGCAAAAGTTTGTTGACTATCTCGATAAGCTTAAACAGTCGGAACCTTTGGGCGTACAAATTCTTGGTGAACAAGCACCGAAGATCAAACGTCCCGGTGAGAAGGGATGGAGCGGTATCAGTCTACCTTGGATGGCCTATGGATACGGGTTTGAGACAACTCCGTTACACACCCTGGCGCTATACAACGCCGTGGCTAATGGCGGAGTTATGATCAAACCGATATTTGTAAAGTCAATCAAAAAAGCTGACGAAGACGAAGAAGTATTTGCAACCGAAGTATTAAGCAAAAGTATTTGTTCTGGCAAGACTTTAAAGAGACTTAGGCTGCTGCTCGAGGGTGTTGTCGAAAATGGCACTGCGAAAAACATAAAAGGTACACATTACAGGATCGCAGGCAAGACGGGTACGGCGAAGATATTGGAGAAAGGCCGCTATACAAACAAGTACATTACTTCGTTTGTAGGTTATTTCCCCGCGCATGACCCTAAATATAGCGCGATTGTCCTGATCAAAAATCCGCGGGGCTGGTATCAGTACGGGAGTAGTGTAGCTGCTCCGGTATTCAAAGAGATCGCAGACAACATTTATTCACGGGATATCAACCTGCACCAGCCGATGGATATTAAAAAATTTGCCGTGCAAGAGGCGCTGCCAGTGATACGCGCAGGAAACCAGCAGGAGCTGACAATGCTCTGCAATGAGCTGGGGATTTCCAATCATTCTACGACGGAAGAAGAATGGGTTCGCTCCTCGCGGAACGGAGAGGGAGTAAACTGGAAGAAAGCACAGGCCTCGAAAGAACGCGTACCGGATGTAACGGGTATGACCTTTCGCGACGCGATCTTCCTGTTGGAAAATTCCGGGCTGCATGTGACTTATGAAGGTAAGGGCCGGGTAGTAAAGCAGTCGTTGACAGCTGGCGCCCGTGTAGGAAAAGGAAGCAGGATATATATAAAACTTGGATAACATTATTTGCCGAAATGCCTGAATTGAAGGACATATTATACAAAGTATCACTTACCTCCAGTCGTGGAAACATGAACGTGGATGTAAAAGGTATTTGTTTTGACTCAAGGAAGGTAAGGGCAGGTTTCTTGTTTATTGCAGTTAAGGGTACTCAATCAGATGGACATGACTTTATATCAAAAGCTGTTGACCTGGGTGTTCAGGCTGTTGTTTGCGAAAACTTACCCCATCATCTCGATGATAAAGTCGCTTATGTTACTGTAAAGAACAGTGCCGAAGCACTTGGTGTAATTGCAGGTAATTTTTTTGGAAACGCTTCCGAAAAAATAATGTTGGTTGGTGTAACCGGAACTAATGGTAAGACTACGGTAGCTACATTATTGTACAAACTTTTCGAATCGTTGGGGCAAAGTTCGGGCCTTCTTTCCACGGTGGAAAACAAAATCAAAGATGAAGTTGTAGTTGCGACGCACACAACGCCGGATCCTATTCAGCTGAATGAGCTGTTAAAGCGTATGGTCGATGCGGGATGTTCACATGTGTTTATGGAAGTGAGCTCGCATGCCGTCGATCAGAATCGTATTGCTGGTTTGAAGTTTTCCGGTGCCATATTCACGAACATAACACACGATCACCTCGATTATCATGTGACATTCGAAAATTATATACGAGCCAAGAAAAAATTCTTTGATGACCTACCCAGCGACTCCTTTGCGCTGGTAAACGCTGACGACAAACGCGGAATGGTTATGCTGCAGAATACGAAGGCGACTAAGTATTCATATGGACTGAAAAAGATGGTTGATTTCAAAGGAAAGATCATCACTAACTCGATCGAAGGACTGGAGCTTGAAGTTGCAGGCAAGAATGTTTGGTTCAAG
>DATHIE010000026.1:0-4032 GCA_035316905.1 Chryseolinea sp.
GGAACTGAAGGGCGGTCATTCAAAAAAATACATTTCACCCCGAGTCCTCGGTGGTGAAATGCATTTATTTCAGAAGTAAGCAATCAATCTGCCGCAGCTTATAACCAATGTCCAAAGTACCAATGAAATAATAGCGGCTGCTTTTGCGGCAACTGGTGTTTCTGACGTAGCCCAAATGGAAACGGAAGGAAATGTAAAACGATGAAAGATTCCTGCGTTACTAAAGGCAATGAAGATAAGAATCAATTTTAGCCCGAAGACTCCATTTGTACTCAATGCTTTGGCCTGAGAGATAAAGAGTAAAAGTCCTGTGGGCACAACGATAAACAAACTTCTTCGCGACCAGGGTAGAACATAGTCTGCTACATCTTTGACAGAAAGTTTCCGCGCGACACCAAGCAAACGCAGGTCAAACAAAAAAGCGCTTCCCACTAAAAAAATAAATCCTACGATATGAACAATTTCTATGGCAGGAAAAAGCCAGGGCGACTGACGAATATAAACGGCCAGACTTGTACACTCCAGCCATTCAAAAACATCGGCCGCCTGCATGCTAACGCAATTCTGTTGTTTTGTCGGCTATGGTTATTCTCTCGGCGCGCATTTCATCTTTGATCTTAAGATGCGGATAGCCTACTACCGTGGCCGTTGTTCCTACCTTCAGCATATCTTTGGTCAAGCCTCGGCTTTCCATCCGGGAAGGCGGCGCAAGCACTACAGTCCATGTCTTTTTTTCCACCTCGAGCTTGATCATACCGTGGGGACTTTCATAGCCCATCTCAAGGATCTTGCCTGTGAAGTTTAGGGTTTTGGTTTGATCATAACTGCTCCAGCCATGATGAAACGGAGCAAATGAAAAAAGAGCCACGACGAGAAAAAGCAAAGCAGCCTGCTTCACTTTTCGATTGAAAATGGTTCGTATCATAATCTGCAGGGTTATTGTTACTAAGATAAGAACATGGTTCGAATAAAAGAGTTCAAAAGAGTTATAGGTTATGGGTTATGAGTTATGAGTTATGAGTTGGGGTGTGGGTGTGGGCGTGGGTGAACGCCGAGGTCGAACTCCGCCTGCCTGCCGTTAGCAGCAATGTCGAAGGTTGGCCCTTATACCCTATACCGTATACCTTATACCCTTCATCTTATATCCCTGTACCCTAAAATTGGTAAATTGTAGTTTAGGCGTACAAATATATCCGGCGCCTTTTTCTGGTTAAATAATCCTATCATGAAGACAATTGCAATTACTTCTTATTTGACCTTGGTGACCCTGGTTGCCTTCTCGCAGCTTAAGATGGCTCAGATCAATCCTGCCAAGGTGCCTGAAGTAAATCAACACTATCTTCCCGAATATACATTCGACGTATCGACTAAACCCGAGCTGTGGTCAAAGGTGAAACCGGGCTTGAATGTTTCTTTTGTATCTACCGATGTACTATACATGAGAACGGAAGTACCTCAGCTGCAAAGTGAAAAGAATACATGGGAATCCACGGCGTGGAGAGGTGAGCGACTGAATGCACAGGTTTTGGTTTGGTCTCCAGATACGCTGGAACAAGTGCGATTCAAGGTCTCTGATCTTGTCAATTCAAAACAGCAGGTAATAAGTAAGAGCAACGCAAAGGTCAATATGGTCAGGTATGTCGTGTCGAATTTTCCATATGGCGCTACTGCGGCGAACTGCGGTTCCGGTGTTGCTGATTCTGCTTATCTGATGCCTGATCGATTTGAAGCGTTCGATCGATTTGATTTGCCTGGCAAAACCGTCCGGCCTGTTTGGATCACTATGGAGATCCCTGAAGGAACTGACGCCGGATCATATACAGGTACTATCGAAGTCGGTTCAGACAAACAAAAGGTCTCTTTGTTTATTAAAGTAAATGTTCAGTCTCAGGTGCTGCCAAAACCTGGCGATTGGAAATTCAGGCTTGACCTTTGGCAAAACCCGTGGGCTGTAGCCTGGTATTATGACGTCGAACCATGGTCTGCCGAGCATGAGGCTCTATTGAAAAAACACCTTACGCCTTATGCCGATGCCGGAGGGACCTTCATCACAACGTATGCGGTACATTCTCCATGGTCAGACAATTCATACATGATCGAAGGGGGCATGATCGAGTGGATCAAAAGAAAAAACAATTCCTGGGAATTTGATTACAAGATCTTCGATCAATATGTCGAGCTCTGTATGGGAATGGGAATAGATGAGGCAATAACAATTTATACTCCGGTTCCATGGGGATACCGGTTCCGTTACATGGATGAGGCAACCGGGAATTATGTAAACGAGACATGGGATCCGCAGACTGAAGTATTCAAATCGAACTTCGGTATTTTTCTTACTGACCTGAAAAGCCACTTACAAAAAAAAGGGTGGTTTGAAAAAACTTATCTGGGTATCAATGAGAATCCACTCAATATCACGATCGCAGCGGCTAAGGTCATTAAGGATCATTCCAAGGATTGGAGGATCACCTATGCAGGTGATTGGCATCCAGAGCTGAAATCTCTGCTGGATGATTATTCGCCAATTATCAACACTACGCCTACTCTAAAAGAGATTCAGGAAAGAAAGTCAAAAGGTCTAACCACGACATACTATGTATGCTGCACTCCTGCGAAGCCCAACAACTTTGTTTTTTCTCCACCGGTAGAAAGCACGTACATCGGATGGTACGCCGCGGCGTACGGTTTTGATGGATTCTTGCGTTGGGCATATGATGCTTGGCCACAAGATCCAATGCGTGATGCCCGTCATACGGCCTGGCCAGCAGGAGATTGCTTTATTGTCTACCCTGGTGGCGTCAGCAATATTCGATTTGAAAAATTAAGAGAAGGAATTGTCGATTATGAAAAGATCAGGATCATCCGCGAACTAGCTGCTAAATCAAAGGATAAGAAGGTGAAAAATTTGTTGGCTCAGTTTGAAAAACATTTGGCCACATTTGTTGACACCCGCGAAACCGTTAAACCTCAAGCCAATGCCAACGTGATGTCAGATCCTGTTAGCACAGTTGATCGTGATTATAATAAGCGCGAATATATTGCCAGTGACCTGTCGGAGGTCGTTGGCAAGGGAAAAAAAATGATTAATGACCTAAGCGTTATGCTTTCTAGGTAGGAGGTATAAAGTGTAAGGTATAAGGAATAAGGTATAGGTACAACTTTTATTTGTTATCTCTTTATCTCCTTATCTCCTTATCTCCTTAATCTTCCAATGCCCCTCACCGATTAAGCAACACGCTAACGTAAAACGAAGGCTTCCATAATTCCTTCCTGAGATTAACTCCCGTGAACATAGACTGGATCGCATGATTCAAGGTCGGACTCTTATGAGCCTTGTTCACAACAAACTTGAGGAGCCAAGGATAGTGACACAAGCGTTGCAACAAGGCGCTGGTTTTTAACTCGGGACCAATTTTTCCAAATAGTCTATCATCATAATTTTTTCCCAGGAACTTATCATCAAAGGTGTCGGCTTGCAGTGCGTCTTTACATACTTCAGCAGCCAGCATTCCACTGTATAGCGCATTTCCAATGCCTTCACCAGTAAAGGCATCGACCAGGCTGGCTGCGTCTCCTGCAAGCATAAAATTATTCCCTGATACGCGTTGCTGGTTTAAATACATGGGAAGACCCCATCCCTGAATCTTATCAACAAGCGTTGCATTCATAAAACGATGCTTGAGGTGTGGGTTGTGGTGGATGGCGTGGAGCATGGCTTCGCGCAGATTGATTTTCTTTTTTCGGATCTGCTCAGAAAGCATCCCTATGCCTACATTGGTCAGGCCATTGGGCAATGGGAAGATCCAAAAATATCCAGGAACTATTTCGGGCAGCCAATGTAGTTCAATATAGTTTTCATGATTCAGCTCTGTGACGCCCTTGTAATAAGAACGCAGGGCTACGCAATACGCTTTTGAAGAAGTGTCACTATTTAAAAAGACTTTCCGGACCTGGCTCTTATCTCCATCAGCACCGATGATCAACGGAGCTGTAACGTCCACTTCAGCATTGTTTTCAATAAAATTTATT
>DATHIE010000027.1:0-3768 GCA_035316905.1 Chryseolinea sp.
AGGTCTGCAAGTGACCGTTCGCTTACCAGAGCAAACGTATAAACACGCGTAAAAGAAAAAATGCCCTGCACGAAAAGCACAACAATCAACGCAATGGCTACCTCATCAATGGAGTTGAAATAGCGAACTGATTTTCCTTCCGCGACATCGAGCAACGCGCCCGCCAGATACGGAAAAGCCAAGATTGTGACAGTCGATAACCCAAGGGATGCCAATCCGATTGAGAACCATCCTTTGTATGCCGTTGTGAATTTCAAAATGCCAAGTAGCTGGCCCAGGTTTTTTTTATTGATTGGCCGTTTCTCTTCCTCACGCAATGCTTCCCTGTTTTTCTTAGCCATGTTTATGTTAATTTCAATTTAAACCCGACAACGTCCCACTTATCCGGTACTGCACGGAATCATCCAACAACATTTTCTGGCCACCAACAATATTGTACGACGTCAAAACAATAGTGTCACCGAATTGTTGGAAATCCATAGCCAGGTCGCGTGAACTGTTATAAAGTGAATTCGATTCCTTAAACTGCGCTTCAAGTCTTCTTAGCTTGTTAGGCGTTTGGTAATAATAGATCTTTATGTATCTAACAGGAAGATCTTCTTTCGTAGCAAAAGATTTAACCTTTAAGTTGCTTCGGCTGTCTGAAATATCTTCGATTGAATAGTAGCTTCTGTTGATTGGCTTATTAATAACGTCAAGGGCCGTAAACACCTCAAGCTCGTTTCGCCAGGCGATGATGTCTTTAGGCGACAGCGATATTTCTTCTTGCTTTCCGCCTAGAACAATCACCTTTTTCAAGAGGGCTTTCTTTTCAGACAAGTATCTGGCCTGAGCATGGAGAAGACTGTCAACCGGATAAAGGGCCGCTGTTTTTTTGCCATCGGAACAAGAAACCAATAAGCCGATAAAACCAAGAATGATTAAGCGCTGCATAGACAAATAATCATTACTGGCAATCGACCAGAATAACGCCAGTCATTTGTTTAGGGATAGTTATACCCATCAGAGTCAGGATGGTCGGAGCCAAATCGCCAAGCTTGCCATTCTTCAATTTACCCTTATACGAATCGTCAACAAGTATGCATGGCACCAGGCTCGTGGTGTGGGCTGTATTCGGTGTACCGTCATCATTTATCATCATGTCAGCGTTTCCGTGGTCCGCAATTATAATAGTGCTATATCCATTCCGTAACGCCGCCTCTGTCACCTTCTGAGCACAGGCGTCAACTGTTTCGCAGGCTTTCACGGCTGCTGCAAAAACTCCCGTGTGTCCAACCATATCTGGGTTGGCAAAATTGAGACATATAAAATCCGCTGACTTGCTGTCCAACTCAGGGATAATCTTATCCTTTATGTCATTAGCACTCATTTCCGGAGCAAGATCGTACGTTGCCACCTTGGGAGAAGGACAAAGTATTCGCGACTCTCCCGGAAAAGGTTGCTCTCTCCCTCCGGAAAAGAAGAACGTAACGTGAGGATACTTTTCTGTCTCAGCAATACGTATTTGCTTTTTGTTCTCTGCTGATATTACCTCACCAAGCGTCTTATCGAGGTTGTCCTTATCAAATATTGTCTTAACGTCTTTGAACGAATCATCGTAGTTGGTAAGCGTTATGTAGTACAAGGGCATTTTTTTCATGTCCTGTTCAGGAAAATCCTTTTGCGTTAGCACTTCCGTGATCTCCCGCCCACGGTCGGTCCTAAAATTGAAACATAATACGACATCGCCTTCCTTGATTGTCCCAACAGGTTGCTGATTGGCATCAACCACAACAATTGGCTTTATGAATTCATCTGTGACATTGTGGTCGTATGACTTCTGGATAGAGGCCAATGGTGTTGTTGTCCTTTCGCCTATAGCGTTGACCAACACGTCGTAAGCAAGTTTTACCCTTTCCCAACGCGTGTCTCTGTCCATGGCATAATATCTCCCGATAATGCTGGCCAGAGCGCCGGTGGTCTTGCTCAGATGATCAACAACATCTTTGATATAATCATATCCACCCTTTGGGTCTGTATCTCGTCCATCAGTAAAAGCATGAACAAACAGGTTCTTTATCCCGTTATTTGAAGCTATCGTTATAAGTCCCTTCAGGTGTTCGATGTGAGAATGCACTCCGCCATCGGATAACAGGCCCATATAATGAACGCTCTTATTGTTCTTCTTCGCATAGGCAAGCGCATCGAGCAACACAGAGTTTTTGTCCAGCTCTTTCTCTTCAACTGCTTTGTTAACCCGCACCAGATCCTGATATATAACCCGGCCCGCACCGATGTTCATGTGTCCCACTTCCGAATTTCCCATTTGTCCGGCTGGCAATCCCACGGCCAGACCCGACGCTTCCAGTTTGCTATTAGGGTATTTTGGGTATAGCGAATTAATGAATGGTGTTTTAGCGTTGTCGATCGCCGACACGGCTTTGTTCTTGGCTATTCCCCAGCCATCCAAAATCATTAGTAAAACTTTCTTATTCATTTGAAAATTGAGTTTTAGGGGCACTGATTAAGAGGCGCAAATATAATCAGGAATGTAGGAATAAAGGGTTATTACGCTAAACAACCCAGTAAACGATTGCGTGGCGGGCCATAAATCAATATTTGACTATCTTGCGACAATGGCATAGTTTTCGCCGAACCTTTTATCCATGAGAGTGAACAGATATTTTTTTGTCTTGGTTTTGTTGGCTGGCATTCAAACAACGGTTCTTAGGGCGCAAGGAGATGTGATTAATCAGGTAAAGGAGACTATAAAGGCCGGAAGCGCTAAAGAACTGTCGAGATTTCTAAATGCTACGGTTGATGTCACCCTGGACGATGGCGCGCAGTCGTACAGTAAGGCACAGGCCGAATTTGTTTTCCGTGACTTTTTCAAGCAACACCCTCCCGGTGAATTCAATATCATCCACCAGGGAACCTCAAAAGGAGGCCAGACTTTTGGTATTGGCCAATACAAGAGCGGCAGCGAAACATATCGTGTTTACATGAAAATCAAGTCTGTCGATAACCAGCAGCTTGTTCATGAAATTTCCTTCGCTAAAGAGTAAGTTCCTTTCAATTATCAGGGGCAACCTTGTAATTTGCGACCTTCGTTTTCATGGCGGTTCCAGATTACATTTCAGAAGATTTTCTTCATAGCTTCATTACAGCGGCCCTGGCCGAGGACATTGGTGATGGCGACCATTCTACCCTTGCTGCCATACCGAAGGCTGCCACCAATCGGGCCCGCCTTCTGGTAAAGGATAGTGGCGTCCTTGCCGGAGTGGATTTGGCGGTCAGGATCTTTCAATATTATGATCCGGACCTCAGTATAGAAACCTACCTTGGCGATGGAGCCAAAGTAAAAAAAGGTGATGTTGCATTTTCAGTATCCGGGTCGGCTCGGTCATTGTTAACCACAGAGAGACTGGTCTTGAACTGCATGCAACGGATGAGCGGCATAGCAACCAAAACCGATCATCTGGTCCAATTGATCTCAGGAACTAAGGCCAAGCTTCTCGACACACGAAAGACGACTCCAAACTTCAGACGATTGGAAAAATGGGGCGTTGTGATTGGTGGAGGGGAGAATCACAGGCTGGGATTGTACGATATGATCATGCTCAAAGACAATCATGTGGACATGGCTGGAGGGATCGGGCAAGCAATCAATCGGACAAAAGAGTATCTTCGCGCCGAAAAAAAGATGCTTCGGATAGAAGTTGAAACGCGCAACGTGGACGAGGTCAGGCAAGTGCTTGATGCCGGCGGGGTTGATATAATCATGCTGGA
>DATHIE010000028.1:0-5899 GCA_035316905.1 Chryseolinea sp.
CAGCAAAGTCGAATGGATTATCGTGATGGGATTTGCACTTGCGCTTTCGGCTACCATTTTTAGCATTGTTGATCTCGACCGACCCAGAAGCGGACTGATAAACATGGACAGACCAAATCAAAAGATTGTTGATTTAAGGGAGATGTTTAAGGAGTGAAGAAGGTATAGGGTATAAGTTATAAGGTATAAGGTATAAGGCGGGCAGAAAATACTTGAGTGTTGATTGTTGATATATTGCCTGCCCGACGGAGCGTCTCGCGTAGGCGGGAGTGTTGTGTGTTTCTGATGGCGTCAGTACATTTACTAAAAAAGCACGCAACATTCAAAACTCCCACGCGAGACGCTTGCACCACCGCTATAGCCCCGATAAGTATCGGGGCGCACGCGGTCGGGGGGCCGGCAATATGTGCAACACTCAAATGCTATTAGAACAAAATAAGGCATCCAGTCGATGGGCGCTGGATCAGGAAATTATGATCAAGGTAGCCACCTAATTCTTAGGTTATGATAAAATATACAAGACGACAAGCAATCAAGACTGTTGGAAGGAGCCTTGTGACCGCAGCATGCATGTTTCCGGCTGTGGCTTCCATCAGCGATAAGAAAAAACGCCACTTTATTACGTTGAGTTTTGATGATGGCTTTAAGAAGTCCAGTATCCGAACGGCCGAAATTTTTGAAAAGTATAAGCTGTCGGCGTGTATCAATGTCATTGCAACGGCACATCTGCCAGGGTTTGAACTCCCGAATGAATATCACGCATTGCCGGTTGGCGACTTTGTCTTGTGGAATGAGTTGCAGGACAGAGGTCACGAGATCATGATGCACGGATACAAGCACGCTCACAAGAACGAGATATCATTCGAACAGGGAAAAGATCTGATCCTGAAGTGTATCGATGTGTTTTCAAAGGAACTGAAAGGATTTAAACCCAAAGAATCCATTTTTAATTTCCCATTCAATGCGTCTACGCCTGAACTTGAAGCGTGGCTGCCTTCGCAAGTCAAGGCGTTCCGCACAGGAGGACCGCCTATCAATGCATTGCCTCATAAGGACCAGGTCAAGCTAACGTGTACTTCGCATGGTCCTGAAAATATCAATGAACACTTGAACGGTGAGATTGAAAAACTGCTGGCCTTGCCTTCTGGATGGCTCATTTATAATACACACGGTCTGGATGAAGAGGGATGGGGACCTGTTTCTTCAGACTTCCTTGATCGACTAATAGGGCGACTGGTTGAAATGGATTCTGTCGAAATCGTTCCAGCGGGTAAGGCATTGTCAAGTAAGTAGTAAGTAGTAAGTAGTAAGTAGTAAGTAGTAAGTAGTATCCAAACCAACAAGTATTAGAACTTAACCACGATCAATTCATGCAGGCAAAAGCTGCGCAACTGAATTCAAAAAAGCAGGCCGCACAAATGACCCGCCCTTTATGAATTCAATTCAGAAGATCACATAAAGAGCTCTTCCGATACGATTTACCGTTGTCGTAGCAGTGTCGCCCGGGCCTCCCGGGGACGCTGCGTGTTCCATGACCGAATTACTTTGCGGATCCGTCTCGCAGCATCCCGAGAACGGAGTTACTGCCATGACTTTTTCCTACTTTCAGAGCAGTTCCTTGGAACTCACATAAAGAATTGTTCCGACACGATCCTTGTTGGAGCAGTGTCACCCGGGTTTCCCCGGGACGCGGCGTGTTCGTGGACCGAATGACTTTCACCTATTCTACTTCCGGAGTGGTTCATTCGAAGATCACATAAAGAATTGCTCTGATACGATCTTTCCATCTTTTACATGATAGACACAAAGTTCCGGTGAATTAGTACGACCCTGTCCTTTCATAGTCACATCGAAACCAAGCACGAACGCAATACTGTCTCCCGCCACCAGCGGTTCGGAAACAGTGATCTTGTGGATCTTTTCGATTATGCTATCGTACTTCTTTCCTTTTGCCGTTATGGCATCAAGTCCCCTGGTCTCTTTTTCGAATTCAGGTGTAGCCATTGGTTCAATACTAACTGCATCTTTCGAATACAGTTCCTGCTGCGCACCGTTCCAATCGCCCTTGCGGCAATAATCAACCAATCGCTTTGCGATGTCCGTGGTTTTCGTTGTTTCTAAGGTTTCCATAATACAGTCTTTTGTTTAGGATTCTAAGAAAGCATGCCGGACTGTCAACCCTATGTCAGTAGCCATTTAGCGTGATAGAATAGAAGGCGGTATTTGTTCATTTATGTTCTACAGACAGCAATGAGGGTTGTGAAGATATTTCCCCATGGAAACAGGGCGAACCTTTACCCAATTCAGAATTTCATCATTCGTGACTGATTTATCGTTGGCACACATTTGACATGCGATCCTTAAAAAAATCAATCCAATGAATAATTTATTTAGAGGTCTACTTGCCGGCTATGGAGCCTGGAAATGGGGAGGCGGTTGTCTTGGAACAGTACTGGTATTTATCTTGATCTGGACGCTATTGGGACAATGCCAGTAATTCCCGGGTATTAATTGTCTATTGGGATACTTTGAACACTCTCTTAAGTAGCTGGATCAAGACTACCGGTAGGATGCTTGCTATTACTATTATCCCGATATGACTCCATTCCATTGGAACGAGAGATAGCGCTGACCGCGATGGCGGAATGAGGTAGGCCGCTACGGTCAATCCGATACACAGGAGCAACGACATCCATATATACTTATTTTCTGTAATCTGGTTCCGGAAGAACGATGTTTCTCTTGATGTCATGTTGAACACATGCCAGAGCTGCGCCATAATTAAAGTATAAAATGTGATATTGTTCACTATCGTTTCGTCAATCCGTTGTCCATAAAGCGCATAGAATTCGACTCCGATTACACCTGCAGTCATACACAACGAATATATTGCGATCGAGACCCAGTCTTTATTGGCAATGATAGGGACGGAAGATTTGCTTGGTTTTCGTTTCATAACAGCGACTTCATCGCCTTCACCCATACCTATTGCCAGCGCCGGGAAGGTATCCGTAATCATATTAATGAAGAGGATCTGCAGTGGTAATAGTGGCAGAGGCAGATTCATGAACGATGCGATTGCCACAATCAGTATTTCGCTTAGGTTACACGACAATAAGTAAACGATGAATGTTCTGATGTTATCAAAGATGAGTCTGCCATACTTGACCGCTTCAACAATGGATGGGAAAGAGTCGTCCCTGAGGATAATGTCGGCTGCTTCTTTTGCTGCTTCTGTTCCGCGTATGCCCATAGCGATACCGATGTCCGACTTCTTCAAAGCTGGGCGTCGTTTACACCGTCACCAGTCATCGCAACGACAATCTTCTTCTCCTGGAAGACCGTGATCAAATCCATTTTCTGTCCCGGATCCACCCGCGAAAAAACAGTGGCGTTTAACATCTTTTGTTTTTCATCCTCCGAAGGATTTGACTTCAGGTCTCTGCCGTGATAAACCTGGCCACTGCTCAAATCAAGGCCAACCTCTTTTGCGATCGCGGCTGCTGTGCCTGGATGGTCGCCCGTAACCATCACGACTTTAATGCCGGCACTTCTGCAGTTGTGAATGGATTCCTTTATGTCCTTCCGTGGCGGATCGATGAATCCGATCAGACCGATAAAAGTGAGATCTTTAATAAGGTCTTTTTCGTCAGGCTTTTCAGTGGTTCGAAATGCGAAGCCGAGCACACGCTGTCCTTTGTTGGCGAGCTCTTCCGTCTTGCCTTTCCATCGTTCAGTATCCGCCAGATCTTTGACGGCACCATTCTCCTGGACCTTTGTGCACTTTTTCAGGATTTCCTCCGTGGCTCCTTTGACACAAACCAAAAAGTTGCTGCCCGAAGAATTTACGGTGCTCATCATTTTTATTTCTGCGTCAAAAGGTGCTTCTGTCTTCCTGGGATGTTGTTTATTGATTGAATCGGTGTCTTCCGATAACTGTCCGGCCATACGTAGCAATGCCACTTCGATCGGATCACCTTTGGATTCATCTTCTGCAGACTTGTCTGTTTCGGCACCTTCTTTCTTTTTGAAGGTTGCATCGTTACATAGTACAGCCACGGTGAGGAGCATAGGGTAGTCCAGATGTTTTTTCAGAGCGTCATGATTTGCTGGTTCTGAGATGTTGACCTCAGAGCCTTCCCCGGTGACGACGGACATTGCATACATTTCATTTTCCGTAAGCGTGCCCGTCTTATCTGTAAAAATCACTTCCGTTTCGCCGAGCGTCTGAACTGACTCGAGCGTCTTTACTATAACGTTGTGGTCAGCGAGCCTTAACATTCCTTTTCCAAGTGTGACTGACGAAATCACAGGGAGTCCTTCAGGTATACAGGCGATGGCCAATGCAATAGCAGTCTCGATCATTATCGTAAGATCTTCTCCACGGATCAGTCCGCTAACGACTATCACAACAGCCAGGACAAGCGTAAGCCAAACAAGTCTCTTTGTCAGCGTACGTAATTTTTTATTGAGTGGTGTAGCTAC
This sequence comes from Chryseolinea sp., assembly GCA_035316905.1. Classification (GTDB taxonomy): domain Bacteria; phylum Bacteroidota; class Bacteroidia; order Cytophagales; family Cyclobacteriaceae; genus Chryseolinea. The sequence goes on from DATHIE010000028.1 coordinate 4,486, forward strand.
TTTTTTTGCTTCGCCAGTCATGTGCGCAATCTTTCCAAGTTCGGTGTGGCTACCCGTTGATGTGACCACTGCCTTGGCGCTTCCTCTGCTTACGATCGTGCCTTTGAAGATCATGTTCTTTTGATCGGCAATACCGATACCTTCATCCAGGCGTTCCGTTGTTTTCTCCACCTGCGTGGATTCACCTGTGAGCGCTGCTTCTTTGACCGCGAGTCTTTTGTGGTCGATGATCCGCGCGTCCGCCGTTACTACATCGCCTTCATTCAGTTGAAGTATATCACCTGGAACGATCGAAGCTGAATCGATCGCTTCAACTTTTCCGTCGCGGAGAACTTTCGCCTTTGTAGCGGCCATGGTCCTGAGTTTTTCCATCGACCGCAATGCTTGCCGCTCCATGAAGAAGCCGATCAGGGCATTGATTGCAATGACAACTGATACTGCAATGCCTTCCAATGAATGATTGAAAGAAAAAGCTACCAATGCGGCAACTATTAGTATCCAAACGATGGGATTTGAGAACTGCCGAAGCAGGATAGTGAAGGCGCTGACTTGTTTCTTTTCTTCAACTACATTTTGCCCGTGCTCATCTAATCGTTTGCGGACCTCGTTTTCGGTCAGCCCTTTGTTGACATCTGTCTGGAGGGACTGCACGACTGCATTGACATCAAGTGTGTAGTATTTGTTCTCCTGGTTCATTGTGGCTTTGATATTCTAAACTGAGGTGTTAATCTGCCGCACTAAACCCAACATCTTTCCTGCCGATGTGGAACCTTATACCCAAAATTGCCTGAGTAGGTTCTCAACAGGCAAGTGCTTTGCACTGGCTTATTATTTGCGCAGAATATTAAAGATAAATAAAAGTACAGTGGGTGTATCCACAAATGACGTAATCATCAACCTAAATTACCTAAAAATGAAACGTGTTAGAAAGACAGCGAGTGAGAAGAGAAATGAGCGAGCAAAGCCAAGGAATCATCCGCGTAGCAAGCCTGAGAAGATCAGTATAAAAAGGCCCGAACCGGACCAGGATAAAAACCCGGTGTCCGATTCACACGATGATCGTCCGTTCAATCCAAGCCAGCCTTGACCGGATCAATAGCTAGGCGAGGCTGCTAACAATTTGTTTAGCCTTGACTGTCTCCACTGTTTTGTAGATCAGGATGATCTCGAGCAGTATTGCCGGTATTTGCACGATGAATCCCATGAATGCAAAGAAGACGGTAATGAAAAAGCATGCTGCCATTATTTCGAAAAGGCCAGCTAATTCCGCGGTACGGCCCAACGATCGATCCAGACGCCGCAACGCGATACCAAAGATAACTCCCATACCACCAAAGGCCAGTGAAATGCCTGTAAGTACAGCTTGCCTTTCGAAAGAGTCGTAAAAAATCGACATGATATCATATGCAATGGC
>DATHIE010000029.1:0-2219 GCA_035316905.1 Chryseolinea sp.
GCGGACTTTGAAAAAAATGTATGATGATGTCGTCGCCTACGTGAGCATTTATCTTATTTGAAATGATTCTACTTATAACGACTTCGTTCGCATAACCGGAATCAGGGAAGTGAATGAACTCACCTTCCACCAGGTTATCTCTAAAGGCATTTATATCAAAGCTCTTTCCGACACCTTTCACAAAAACACCTAAAACATCACCATCTTCCGTTTTGACCAATCCTGGCTTGTGAGCATACTCCTGGATATGATTGATGAATGGATATTCATTTTCATGATCGTAAACTGTAATATGATAATTCATCGGCTGTTCCTCCGGTGAATTGTTCATTGTGAACTTTGTGATGACCAGGTGTCCGCTGAAGCTGTACACTTTATCTTTTACGGTCTGCTGAAACCCGAGCATGACCAGGAAGGAAATAAGTACGGCCGCGAGTCCTACTCCGATGCTTATCACCGCGATCTTGTGAATGGCTGAAGAAAAACCCTGCTTTTGTTCGAGACTTATTCTTTTAGATATGAAATATGAAAGGTTCAATGGTAATTGCTAACTTTTCAGCTGTTAAAGATTATTTGCAAAATAAGATAACATTGGGCCACTGTCAAATCTCGCGGCAAACGTGCCTTCGGGTATCGACGCTTCCGCCCAACTCCTCCGAAATAAACGTCGTAAATAACTCATGAAACGAACTATAGTCACACTCTTTATCCTATTCGTCTATCTTCAATGCAGTAGTAACAAAAATTCACCTGATCCTGCAGCAGATAGTTCCCTCACCTCGAAACCAGCACTTGTCGCTGCTTTGCGCACAGGCGCAGACCAACTTGACGTACTCCTTCTTAAAATCAAAGATAAGCGCGTCGCCTTGGTAGTGAACTATACTGCAGTCATTGGAAAAACACATCTGGCGGATACGCTAAAAGGCTACGGGGTGACGATCAAAAAGATAATGTCTCCTGAGCATGGTTTTCGGGGAACAGCCACCGCGGGTGAACACGTGAAGGATGGACTTGATACCAAAACAGGACTGCTGGTAGTTTCCCTTTACGGCGACAACAGAAAACCTACAGCGGCCCAGTTGGAAGACGTTGACGTTGTAATTTTTGATATCCAGGATGTGGGGGTGCGCTTCTTTACCTATCTGGGTACACTACATTATGTAATGGAGGCATGCGCCGAGACGGGAAAGAAAGTAATTGTCCTTGATCGGCCTGATCCCAACGGCAGCTATATCGATGGGCCTGTGTTGTTGCCCAAGCACAAGTCGTTCATCGGAATGCATCCTGTTCCTGTTGTCCATGGCATGACGGTTGGTGAATATGCGCAAATGATCAACGGCGAGGGATGGCTTGAAGGTAAAAAGAAGTGTGACCTCGAAGTCGTCACTATGAAAAATTGGACACATGCCGACGCGTATTCGTTACCATTAAAACCGTCACCTAATCTTCCCAATGATCAGTCGATAAGATTATATCCATCGATCTGTTTCTTCGAGGGAACAGCATTAAGTCTTGGCCGGGGTACGAGCATGCCTTTTCAGGTGATCGGTCATCCGGATCTGAAGAATTTCCCTTTTCAATTTACTCCTGTTGATGTTCCCGGAATGGCCATTGATCCGCCGTTAGAAAACAAGCTATGTTTTGGATTGGATCTTCGCCAAGTCGACGTAGCTAAAAAGGTCGACCTTCATTATTTGATAGACATGTATAAAGCGTTTCCTGATAAGGAAAAATTCTTTGTGCCTCACTTTGCAAGGTGGGCCGGCAATGAACTTCTCGCGCAACAAATCAAAGATGGTGTGAGTGAAGTACAGATCCGTGAATCGTGGCAAAAGGATCTTACCGCGTTTAAAGAAATGAGGAAGAAATATTTGTTGTATCCGGAATAGCTACAAGCTTCAAGCTTCAAGTCGCGTCCCTCATTCGCCTATGACAAAGACAGAAAAAGTCAATGATATTCTGCGCATACTAAACAAGCTCTACCCTGAACCAGAGGTACCTCTTCGTCACAAGGATGCTTACACGTTGTTGATCTCAGTGCTGTTATCGGCACAATGCACAGACGAGCGCGTTAACAAGACTACTCCGCTTTTATTCAGTCGTGCTGATAATCCATACGACATGGTAAAGATGAGTATTGATGAGATCAGGGAGATAATCAAACCATGTGGATTGTCGCCTATGAAATCCAAAGGTATTTATGGGTTATCAAAAATCCT
>DATHIE010000030.1:0-6092 GCA_035316905.1 Chryseolinea sp.
GATCCCGCCTGCCACGATACTAACGGAAATGATAAAGGAAAACGACATGCCTTTGTTCATATGGGTTGCAATCGCGAGCTCGAGACCCGCTGTTGCTGAGGCAAGAACAAGAAGAACAAATGTGAACCGGTCGTATTGAAATTCATTCAGATAAGCAAATACTAATCGTGGCTGGGCCCAGAGCCGTGTAAAAATGTCTAAGTCCGAGAGGACAAGACGGCGCCTTGATTTTACCTTCTGAGGTTGAGGCGTGATGGTAGTTGGTTTTGACGCGTTGGGCAATTTGTAAAACGGTTAGATCCCAATTGCTAACGACCTGCTGATCGCGCAGAGAGGAAGGGATCGGGGTGAAGGTAGCTAAACTCAAAACTTCGCCCAAATTTTCGGGACAGCCTCAGTCCGGATCAAATTATTTGTTGCACCAATGATTCCTTGTAGCAGTCCTTGTATCTAATCTAAATTGCTACTTTTACTTTTTAGACTAGAATTAAGTATGAAGATTAAGGCATTCAAAGGATTTCGCCCCGTAGAATCAAAAGTAAAAGCAGTCGCCTCCCGCCCGTATGATGTGTTGGATTCAGACGAAGCTCGCGAAGAGGCCAAAGGTAATCCGTGGTCTTTTCTTAACGTGGTCAAACCCGAGATCACCCTGCCGCCAGACACCGATCACTACAGCATGGCGGTCTATGAGGCCGGCAGAAATAATTTCCAAAAGTTGATCAGCGACGGAGTGTTTGTCCAGGACAAAGATGAATGTCTTTACATCTACGAATTGATTATGGATGGTCGGTCCCAAAACGGAATTGTGGCCTGCGCGTCAGTCGAGGATTACATGAAAGGGTCTATCAAGAAGCACGAATTAACCCGGCCGGACAAAGAAGCGGATCGTAAGAATCACGTGCGTATCTCAATGATGAACGCCGAACCGGTGTTCTTTGCATACCCCGCCAACAAGACTCTGGACACCATCGTCACTTCGATCAAGCAATTGAAGCCGACCTACTCCTTCGTCGCCGATGATAATATAGAACACCGCTTGTGGGTAGTAAATGATCCGAAACAAATCCTAAGCATCGTCGATGCATTCGGGAAAATGCCGGCAACCTATGTCGCGGATGGGCACCACCGGACAGCGGCGGCAGCCTTGGTAGGGCATGATCTGAAAAAAGAAAATCCGAGCCATACCGGCAACGAGTCATACAATTATTTTCTTGCTGTCCATTTCCCAGATAATCAACTGGCCATTATGGATTACAACCGCGTGGTGAAAGATCTTAATGGCCACACCCCAGAGTCATTTCTTTCCGGGTTAGCTAATTCGTTTACGGTGGAGAAAAAAGGAAAAGAACCTCACCGCCCTTCACGGCTGCATGAATTCAGCATGTATCTCGACGGTCAGTGGTATTCACTGATGGCAAAGCCTGGGACGTACAACGACAACGATCCCATTGGTGTACTCGATGTTACCATCCTTTCGGGAAAAGTATTGGAACCTCTGTTGAACATACGCGACTTGCGTACGGACAAGCGTATCGATTTTGTCGGTGGTATGCGCGGATTGAAAGAACTTGAACGTCGGGTTGACAGCGGAGCGATGAAGGTTGCTTTTGCGCTTTACCCGGTTTCAATGAAGCAGCTTATAGACATCGCAGATAGCGGTGAGATCATGCCGCCGAAAACTACCTGGTTTGAACCTAAATTAAGAAGCGGGTTGGTGGTTCATAAGTTTTGATAGGTGAGAAGTTGAGAATGGAAGAATGGAAGAATAAACATTGAATTCTTATGATATGAAAAAGATAATTCTGTTCCTGTTATTTTATTCGGTGGTTGTAACGGTATTACTCGCCCAGCAAAAGGAGCCTAGCGACAAGCAGAAAAAAGATATCACAGCGTTGATTGATAAATACTCACTTGCACGGGAAAACAAAGACACGGTTTTGTTAAAAACGATACTCACTACGGATGTGGATCAATTGGTGTCTACGGGCGAATGGCGAAATGGCGTGCAGTCATCCGTAAAAGGAATGCTGCGCAGTTCTGCCGCCACTCCCGGCACAAGGACTTTAGCCGTTGAAAAGATCAGGCTTGTTTCTTCCACTAGCGCGATCGTTGATTGTAAATACGAAATTCAAAACGCTGATGGCACCCCCCGGAAAATGTGGAGCACGTTTATTGCAGTGTCCGAAAAAGGAGGGTGGAAGATCAGCGCCATAAGAAACATGTTGCCGACAGGGCAATAGTAGTATGTTTAGAGAGTCCTATTTGCTACCTAGCCGCACTTGAGTGTTGACCCATAGAATGTTTGTCCTGCCTCCGATCAAACACTCAACACTGTGTCCGTCCGAAGCGTCTCGCGAAGGCGGAATCAATATGTCAACACTCAACAATCAAGTATTTTCTGCCCTCGACACAGAAGCCTTCAAGAACTTCGCACTCTGGTCCAGTCCATCCTTCATCTCTACAAAATAATTTTTTACACCCCCGACTTTTGCGGCTTCAAAAAATTCTTTCCAGTCAACTTTCCCTGTACCCAGCGGAACCATAGTGTCTCCGTTTCCTGACCAGTCGTACATGTGCGCGGAAATGAAACGACCAGGGTACTTGCGGAAATAATCAGCAGCCTTATAACCAATGTTGATCACGGCTACCTGAAACTGCATCTTGACCAACGACGGATCTAATTGTTTGAGTAGTGCATCGTAGATTAGTTCGCCCTCGAGCTTTTCAAACTCTCCGTGATGATTGTGGAAACCCATAGGTATGCCGGATTTTTTTGACAACTCGCCAATCTTGTTCAATTCGTCAGCAGCGGTTTTCCAATCCGATAGGGTCGCGGTCTTGGGCAGACCAAACGAGGAGAGTACCATTTGCTGGAGTCCCCATTCTTTTGCAAAGTCAATACGCTCCTGTCCGTGTTCCTTTAACTCTTTAAATCCATAGTGACAGCTTATGCAGCTGAAGCCGGCATCTGAAATGATCTTTTTCAATTCCGGACCCTTGTACTTTTCGAGGCCACCAAATCCCATTTTCGCATATCCCGGGGGTGAGCACATCTCTATGCTATTGTATCCGAGGCCCGCCATCTCTTTGAGCGTGCCCGTAAAATCTTTTTCTATGGATTCCCTTACGATCCAGCTTTGGAAACCTATCGAGTTTTTCCCAGGGTTTTTTGCACTGAGCAAGCCTGGCGCTAGTACTGAAGCGCCCGCCACAGCAGCCGCGCTTTTCATGATAAATGATCTTCGTGTAATTGAGTTCATAGTGATAATGATTGTGGATTCAGGCTGAATTTCTTTTTGTGGAATGTACGGAATAGGGCAACAAATCGGAAGTTATAGGTTACAGAAAGGGGGATAATAGGTGATGAGTGACCATAATCCTTAAGTCCAGCTGATCCAAACTACAGGTGGTTAAACAAAATTATAGGTTGATGGCTGCCCGCCCGCTCGCGAACAACTTTGTTCATATTCGCTCCAGGCGTAGAAATGTTACCGCTTTTTTAAGGCGGGTTCGCGCTTAATCTTTGGCATCGAATTGGAAATGCCTTTAAGGCCTATGAAAAAGAATTATATCATCACCGCCTATCGCGTGTTGCTTCGCGACAAAAAGTATACTTCGCTGAATGTGCTTGGACTCACCCTTGGCGTAGTAGTGTGTTTGATGATCGGAATTTGGCTTCAGCGTGAACTATCCTTTGATAATTTCCACCCCGACGGCGATCAGATCTATCGTGTGTCCAATACGTTCAAAAGTGAAAGTGAATCCTTTTCACAGGCACCGTCAGGTCCTGCACTGGGTGCGCAGTTGCCCAAACAGTTAACGTCGATTACATCAGCCTGCAGGTTGTTTAGGGAAGGGTTTAAAGTAACTGTTGAGAAAGAGCAGTACGTGGAGTCAAACTGCATGGGTGCAGATCCCAACTTTTTTACCTTCTTCGGATTCGAGCTTATCGCCGGTCAGCCTGATAAAGTGCTTGCGACCGCAGACAATGTTGTGCTTACGGAAAGATTGGCCATCAAATACTTTGGCAGCGTGGATAAAGCTATCGGAAAGAATTTGCTTATCGATGGAGTTGCCCCCATGATTGTAAGTGGAGTCGCAGCCAATCCACCTGTCAACTCACATATTGGGTTTGACTTGTTGTTATCGTCGGAATACATAAAGAAACGCGGCAGGGAACGTTATAATTTTGAACTCGATGAAATGTGGCTTGGAGGTTGGCCGTGGACCTATGTGCGCATTTCCGAAGGTGAGGATCCAAAAGACGTTGAGTCGCAATTAAACGGAGTCGTCGCCCGCTTTTCTGAAAAGGAATGGAGGGAAAACAAAATGAGTTATTACTATTTTCTTCAACCCATCGAATCGATACATCTTCATTCGCACCTTCGGTATGACGCTTACAGTAATGGAAGTACTGCAAGGGTAAATACCTTTTCCGCCGTCGGGCTCGTCGTGCTTTTGCTTGCTTGTATTAATTATATCAATCTTACCACAGCGGGAGCGATCAAAAGAAGCAAAGAAACATCGGTTCGTAAAGTCCTTGGTGCTGCCAAGAAACAATTGGTGACCCAGTTCTTTATAGAAACATTGTTGGTCACCACCCTTTCCGTTGTACTGGGTGTGTCTATTGTAAAAGCTATTCTGCCGTCTTTTTCAGCGTGGATCGCTCAGCCTTATACTTTCGACTTGACGCTGTTAAATGTTGTGATCATTTGCGCCTTCATCCTTTGCGTTTCTCTTATTTCCGGTATATATCCCGCGCTATCTCTTTCCTCCTATAACCCGGCGGCAGCTTTGAAATCAAACTTTTCAATGGGTGTTAAGGGGAATTTGACGCGAAAGAGTCTTGTGGTATTTCAATTTGCTACAGGTATAACACTGCTAGCTTCACTTATTGTGATCGTCCTGCAAATGAGATTCATTCAGAACAAATCGTTGGGATATGATGGTACAGCAATTGTTCAGGTAAACGGAAATTATGGAAGCGAGGTCAATACCAATTATGAGACTCTTCGAAATGAGCTGCTCAAAAATCCTAATATCAGTCACGTAAGTAAACACAGTGGAAATGTGGTAGGAGGATTGGGAAATGGCTGGACGACGACGGAAAATCTTAAGGGCGAGGAAATTTCTACTAGCCTTTACCAATTTGAAGTTGATCCGGATTATATGGCTACGTATGATATGGCGATCGCCGAGGGTCGGTTCTTTTCCCGTGAGTTTCCATCAGACACCACAAAGGCAGTTATCGTGAATGAGACAGCAGTGAAGACATTCGGCTGGGGAAACAATGAAAACGCTATCGGTAAAAGATTCGGCAAAGGTGAACATGCCAAGTACGTAGTAGGTGTATTAAAAGATTTTCACTTCGAAAGCCTCCATAAGCCGGTTGAAGCCGTGTTGATGCACTATGCACGTTCTGCAGGTACGATTTCCTTAAAAGTCGATGCATCGGATGTGGACAATGCCATCGAACATTTGAAAGCGACCTGGAAAACCATCAATCCGGAAGTGCCGCTTATGTACACATTTGTTGATGAGGATATCAAAAGCCAGTACGGCAACGAACAAAAGATGCAGTCTCTTTTCTACGCTTTTAGCGCGCTTTCACTGGTGATCGCTTGTATAGGATTATTTGGACTTACAATTTTTGTTGTGGAGCGCAAGATAAAGGAGATCAGTATTCGCAAAGTGCTGGGTGCAAATAGTGCCGGAATTGTTAGTCTCATTTCAAAGGATTTTGTGAAGCTGGTATTGATAGCGAATATTCTTGCGATTCCCACAGCCTATTATGTAATGAACAAATGGCTGGAAGACTTTTCCTATCGCATCGAAATAGAATGGTGGGTATTTGTTGCGGCAGGTGTTATGGGATTGATAATTGCTTTTGCGACCGTTAGCTTCCAGGCTATTCGTGCGGCACTGACAAATCCTGCAACGGGCCTTAGGTCAGAGTAAAGAAACGAGGCTCAATCCTTTCATCAAGCGACCGCCCTGGCTACCTGGGTACCTTGCTACCTGGGTACCTTGCTACCTAGCCATCCGGGCACTTAGCTTGACCTGTACAAAATCCAGATGACAATAAGCAAAAG
>DATHIE010000031.1:0-24923 GCA_035316905.1 Chryseolinea sp.
TCCCGCATAAACAGGATCGCCACGAACCCAATCTTCACCCGCGTGCGCGCCGCGGTCAAGGTACGGCAGACCCCGGCGGCCAACGGTCCAGTCAATTCGAGGATCTAACGGACCGGTGTGCGGAACAAATGGATCACTCGAATGAAGGTTGTCGTCGTTGGTTACGTCATTGTCATTGTAGGTGTATAGCAATGGCAAGCCGTCGGCATCGGTTTGAAACGCATTCACTAGATTTTGTGAGGGCAAATGAAAGCCACAACAAGTATTCGGATTATACCCGGGGAGATTAAGGACATCACCAGGGTTGCCGTTGAGTCCAGATGCACCATCTTTCACGGACTGCTGGACCTGGAGTACAGCTTCCTTGTTGTCGTTTTTGAGTTCCACATTAAAATTGTCGTGAAAAGTTGCACACAATTGGTATATCCCTGAAGTGATCACGGCGTCAAAGTATGGTATTGCATCTGCGTACTTATGTTGCCACATTTTCGTAATGCCGGCATACGCATTTGCTGCTCCCTTCGTAACGCGGCCTATTTGTTCCTGCTCGTACGGTAAATGTTCTGCGGCAAATGCAAAGTCATCCAGAATTCTTGTAAGGATTTCCTCTGTCTTGCCGATCCTTACATCAGTTATCGAGTCATTGATGTAAGGAATTTTGCCAAAGGTTCTATATAACTCTAAGTGAAAGAACCCTCTTAAAAAGCGAGCTTCAGCAATTCGAACCTGTTGAAATTCTGGTTTGATGTCTGGCACGGACCAGAACGCCTTGATTGCATCATTTGCACGCGCAATGCCGTTGTAGTAGGTGATCCATTTCGCTTCCAGGTATGTATTAAGAGAAGTTAAAGAACTGTGCAATTCAATCTCAGATATATCCGCCTGGTCTGCTTCGTCACTTCCCTTGTAGGCGTCGCCTCCTGCGATACTGCCAAAAGTCCAGTTCGAACCGCTTCCCGTAAAGTCAGCGTACTTGCCGCCAGCATTCGTTGAAAATCCGTCAAGATTTGAATAAGCGGCAATCAATAACCCTTCGGCGCCCTGAGATTGTCCGGAAAGCACATTCAGTGTAGTCGTTCCCTGAGGTTGCTTGTCAAGAAAATCTTCACAGCTCATCCCCAAACAAAGGACGGTGAGGAAAGCATACCACTTAAGATTTTCGATTGCTTTCATTCTTTGGTTTTAGAATTCAAGATTCAGACCTATTATATACTGCCTTGTCGGCGGATACCTGCCTATATCAACCCCAGTCGTAAGATCTCGCTGGGCCACGTTCCCCTGATATATATTCACTATCGAGACATCCGGATCCATCCCGCTGTATTTTGTCCACATAAAAGGGTTCTGCACTTGGAGATATACTCGGGCCCTGGACATTCCCAATTTCGATATGGTACTATTCGGGATGGTATACCCAAGAACAACATTTCTTACTTTAAGGAAAGATCCGTCTTCTACATAATAGCTGCTAAGTTGATCATAGCTACGGTTGTCGGTGATATCATAGGCAGGCATTGTTTTCCCGGCTTCCTCAAGTCTTTTCTTTCTATCGATAACGTCCTTATGCCAGTTGAAAGTTTTTTTTTCGAACACACCATTGACGTATGCGGTCAGGTCAAATTGTTTATAGTTCAGATCAAGATTTAAGCCCAAGATAAATTTGGGAAGCGGGTTACCTATAAAGGTCCTGTCCTTGTCATTGATGACACCGTCGCGATTGACATCCTCGAACCTCATCCGGCCAACTTTTGCACCTGACTGTACTCCTCCAGGGTCAGCCCACAAAACGTAGTCGATGAGTTGTTGTGAAGTCCAGAGTCCTTTTGCCATATAGCCATATAGTTGTGAGACAGGAAACCCTTGTTGTGTTCTCGTTGGACCTCCCCCCGAAACAAATGTGTTGTCGTTGGCGTCAAGGGATAAAACTTTGTTTGTATAATGCGTGCCAGTCAAGCCAATATTGTAAGTAAAATTTCCTGAATTTGACCTTGCGCGATACGAAAGCTGCATATCAACACCACGGTTGACCATAGATCCGATGTTCTCATTGACTTGAAACACATTGCCCGTCTCCATCGGTTGATCCACCCCATAGATCATATCGTCAGTCTTGCGATTGTACCATTCGAGGGTCGCAGAAAATTTTCCTCCAATTGTGACATCAATTGCAAGATTGGTCAAGTAACTAGTTTCCCATTTGAGATCCGGATTACCCGATGAAACCTGACCGAATCCGGGAACAAGCGTACCATCAATAGGGTATGACGAGTAGCCTTTGCTCGTTCCATACGCCGTAAAGCCAGGGTAGTCACCGCCGACAACTTCATTATTTCCAGAAGATCCATAGGACGCACGGAGCTTTAGATCTGAAATAAAATCTACTGGAAACATGAATGGTTCAAGGGAAATCCGCCATGCACCACTTACGCCAGCAAATGTCCCATACCTGTTTTCTAAGAACCGGCTTGAGCCATCCCTTCGAACAGTGACTGCAAGAATGTATTTCTCGTTATATGTGTAGTTCACGTTGAAAAATGCAGATAGCATGCTGTTGCTGCCACTGCTACTTCCTACTATGTAGTTTTGCGCGTTGCTTATCTCGCGGTAGTTGGGGTCGTCTCCGAATTGCAGGCCAGTTCCTGACAGATCGACACCTTCAAAAGATGCATCCCTCATCTCACCTCCCAGGAACGTATACACGTTGTGTTTACCGAACATGCGGTTATAGTTTAACGTGCCAGTCACTACCCAGCTTTTCCTGTTAATGGTGTTCTTAAGTAATCTGTTCGTCTGTCCTGCTGTCGCGCACTCGGGGCAAGTATATGCGTAGTATTCAGTCGGGCCCTGGTAGTAGTCAACACCGGCGTTGGTTTTGAAGGTGAAACCTTTCAGAAAATCAACCTCAACAAAAGCATTACCAGTGAGCCTGAAGTCTGTATGGTCATAACCATCCGCATGGCGTGCTTGCGTGGCTACCGGATTTTGACCGATGAATATTGGCGAAAAGGTCGTTGCCGCCCAGTATCCGTTAATATTCTTGACTGGGCCAATAGCTGGATAATTATATGCCTGTCCGACGTACTGCAATCCAAAGTTGTCCACACCTTCTTCTTTCTGAAAAGACACGTTGAGGTTTTCGCCAACTCTCACGTTCTTTCCAATAGCAAACGTGTTATTCAGGCGTGTTTGAATCCGCTTCCATTTATTCTCGATCAAAATGCCATTGTAATCAAAGTAATTCATCGAAAAGAAATGAGTACCATTCTCTGATCCACCAGACACCGACACTTGCGCATTTGTTAGAGTCGCCGGTTTATACAATTCCTTAAACCAATTCGTACCGGCCTTGTTAGCCTCAACGATAGGATAGTTATTCGGGTACTCAGCCGGATCTGTAGTATTCAGGACATACCTTTCAGGATCAACTTCATCAGCTCCTGCCGGATAACCCTTGGAAAGAACCGAAAAGTCTGGAAGTGTCCAATTTCCATCCGGTTCCTGGATATAATAGATCGAGCTGAAAGTTAATCCTGCACCCTCTTGGTTGGCCATATCAATCTGCAACTTCTCCTGCGGAGTGACCAATTCAGGAAAGGCGTAGGGATCCTGAATGCCAGTAAAAAAATCAAAATTTACCCTGGTCTTTCCGCTACCTTTTTTCGTGGTAATAACGATCACGCCATTGGCTGCGCGTGCTCCATAAATCGACGCAGACGCATCCTTCAACACTTGCATCGATTCGATGTCGTTCGGGTTGATGAAATTCATGTTCGTTTCATTTTGTACCGGAACTCCATCAACAACATAGAGTGGTTCATTGTTATTTATGGAACCTATACCCCGTACCCGAACATACTGGAAGGCGCCTGGCTCTCCACTCGTAGCAATCTGTACTCCAGCAACCTTCCCCTGCAGCTGATCCGCAAAATTCGACGCAGCAATTTTATTCATGTCTTTGACGTCCACTACAGCAATCGATGAAGCAATGTCCTTCTTCATCAGAGACGAATAACCTGTCACTACGATCTCCTGCAGTTCGGTTATGTTCGGGTTTAATTGCACATCGATTTTGGTTTGCTGTCTAACAGCGATCTCTTGCGGTTCATATCCTATAAAAGAAAACAAAAGCACTGCTCCTGTTCCAGAGTCCACCGCGATTGCATATCGTCCTTCCAGATCGGTCGCTGTTCCATTGGTAGTTCCTTTGATAACCACATTAACGCCGGGAATTCCCTCACCTCCGAGTTCGGTGACCGTCCCTGTCACGGTAACTTTCTGGCCATTCGCAAACGGTATATGAGCTACCAGGATCGCGAGTACAATAATGATCCTGAAAATGAACATAGGAGGGTGCCTCGAAGTCCAATTTTCTTGTAGTCCCCCAGAAACCAAGTACGGGTGCTCCATCGACGTAAATATTAAACAGGAATTAATAGGCTACTGAGGGCGTCCAGGAAAAGGATAAAGCAGGAGATCTCAAACACAATACACTAAACGATTCGCCTGCCAGCGGGCTAAGAGACATTCAAAATAACTAATAACACATGCAGCGACATAACGGCCCGCGATTCGCGATTTCCTAATTCAGTTTCCGCCCCAATTTCCTATGGATAGTTTAATGTAAGGCATTTAATGCATTGATGCTAACGTTGAATACGGTATTTATCCAGATCCGGCATTTCAGCCGGCTTGGTTTACGTTTGGAGTTTTGGTTTCAAAAACGTTTGTTTCGCTGAACACTACGGACGAGCAGGCAGTGTAGTATTAGTCGCAAGCCCGGAACTTCATTTGTCTGCACGACTATATTCACTCGGCACCATACCAAACTCTTCCTTAAAGACTTTACTGAAGTAGGATAGATTAGAAAATCCTACTTCATACGCTACCTGTGAGACAGGTCCCCATTTTTGTGCGATCAGCTGGGCCGCCCGTTGTAAACGAAGCTTGCGGATCAACTGATTTACCGAAAGGCCAGTAAGGCCGGATACCTTTCGATAAAGTTGTGTCTGGCTAATTCCAATATCTTCCGCCAGTGATTCAACGCTCAGGTCTTCGTCGCTTAACCGTTCCAGTATCTTATCTTTTACACTGATGAGAAAACGTTCAACATCTGATTGCACCTCAACTTTGGGCGCCGTTCCCAATAGATCGGCACGCAGCTTCTCACGGAGTTTTATTTGTCTTGAAATGCTGTTGCGTATTTTGAAAAGCAACTCATCCCTGTTAAAAGGTTTGGTGAGGTAATCATCAGCACCACTCTTTAGTCCTTGTAGTTTGCTATCCTCGGTTGATTTAGCCGTAAGCAGGATTATCGGTATATGACTGCTTCGATGATCAGCTTTGATTTGCACTGCCATTGTGATACCGTCCATTTCAGGCATCATAACGTCGCTAATGATCAGGTCCGGTATCTCGTCAAAGGCAACAGACATTCCTTCAACGCCAGTCGAAGCTTCCAGAAATTTAAATTCTTGTCCCAGGGATTCAATGATAAACTTTCTCAAATCCTCGTTATCCTCAACTACAAGAACGCGAGGTCGAATGTTTTCTTCAGAAACTATATCCATCTCTACAAAGGCAGTCGATGCGTCTTCAATTTTTACATCATTGTCATCTGCATCCAAGTCATCATCTAACGTTTTAGTGACTACCACGGGCAATGTAATTGTAAAGTTGCTACCTTTTCCTGGTTCACTGGTCAACACGATCGTTCCACCCATCAACTCAACCAGTTCTTTTGCAAGCGATAAACCAATACCTGTTCCTATTTCTTTATGAGCTTCGCTCACCTGATGGAAACGTTCAAAGACCTTTTGTTGGTGTTCAATAGGAATACCGACTCCAGTGTCACGAACCTCAATTGTTACAGCATCATTCGAGCTATTGGCCTGCACGTAAACATTACCTCCCGATGGGGTGAACTTGATAGCATTGTTGATAAGATTGATAAGGATAGTTTCAAGCTTATCTCGGTCGAATAGAGAGACACACCGATCACGGGGAACATCCAAATGTAGTATCAAATTTTTTTGATGCGCAAGGGATTCGAATGAACTGGCGATCGCCCGAACAAATGAATGGAAATCGCTCTCGGATTTTTCAATCTTCATTGTGCCAGATTCCAGTTTGGCCAGATCGAGAAGCTGATTGATGAGCTTTAACAATAAGTCTGAATTGCGTTGGACGAGTTTAAGCTGCTCCTGTAGCTTCGGATCGTCCTTGTAGCGGTCTAGAATGTTTTGTACAGGGCCTTTGATGAGGGTCAGCGGTGTACGGAATTCATGAGAGATGTTGGTGAAGAAGCGCGACTTCAGCGCATCGAGTTCATGATACTTCTCTGCTTCAAGCTTCTTTAGCTTAACCTCATTGTTCAAACGCTCTCTTTTTATAACCTGCCTTCTAGTCATCCATATCATTATGGCAAAAGTAACAACGTATAGAGTATATGCCCACCATGATCTCCACCACGGTGGTAACACCGCGAAGTTGTAAACTACGGGGTCGCTCCATACTCCCTCGGGACTTCTCGACTTAAGCTTAAACTCGTAAGATCCCTCATGAATATTTCCATAGGTTACCGATGTCTTTTCGGTGGCCGGGCTCCATCCCTTATCATATCCTTCCAGGATGTACTGATACTGGACCAAAAAGTTCCTGCCCGTTTCAATTACCCCGAAATCAAAGCTAACCTGGTTATCGCGATACGGCAGAACCAGGTTTTGAGGAAGGTGATGGATCTGCGATAGCGTGTCAAACTGTAAACCCTCAAACTTCTCGTGTATCTCTTCGCGTTCAGTTGGGCGAAGTAATCTTCCAAAAATCATTGACTCCTGCTGCGCCAATATCGTGCTGTCTTTTTGCCATTGGCCCAACCCATACCAGTTCATCCTTGTGTCGGCAATTTTTACAGCTTGCACAAAGACCTGAGGTTTGTCTGTGTTGATCGTAGTTACAGCCGGGTCAAATCGTATGACCTTATTATCACCGCAGCCACTCCATATTATGCCAACACCTTTATGTTCTCCAAGAGGAAGCCCCTTTTTCGAAATGCACATAGCATTCAGGTTAATGCTTTTAACGGGATACCCGGTTTTTACATTATAGATGTCCCAAACCGGATTCATGGTTGACAATACCTCATTGCTGACATTCAGTAAACCGGCTCCCTTTACTTCGGATCCAAGCCCTTCCACCAATGAATTAAATTTCAAGCCGCTAATACCAGCATTGGTGCCAAACCAAAGCACACCTTGTTCATTTTCAACTATATCGTATACAACATCATCCGAAAGGCCCTGTACAGTTGTATATGTGGTGAAACTCTTTCCATCGAATCGACAGGCTCCGCTACCTGTGCCAAACCATAAACTCCCGCTCATATCTTCCTCGATACTCCAGACCACGTTACTGGGCAGTCCCTGCTCTTTTGTGTAGGTGGTGAAACTCTTCCCGTCAAATTGACTAATACCCCCACCGTTGGTACTGAACCAGAGATTTCCCTTCCTGTCCTCGGCTATACTCCTCACGTCATTATGAGCCAGTCCATCTTTGGTGGAAAATGTCGTGAAATTTTTTCCGTCGTAGCGACTCACCCCGCCGCCTTCGGTACCAAACCAAAGATTTCCATTTCTATCTTCAATAATTGCCCTGACGGAATTACTCGCAAGTCCGTGCTCAGTGGTATAGGAAGTAAAAGCTCTGCCATCATAGTGGCTTAACCCACTATTCGCCGTTCCGAACCACAGATTCCCACCCTTGTCCTTCGCGATGCTCCAAACCTCATCGCTGGCCAGACCTTGCTCGATCGTGAACGTCGTAAAATTCTTTCCATCATATCGGTTAATACCTCCGCCTTGCGTTGCAAACCACATATTGCCTTGACCATCTTCCACAATACACCTTATGATGTCAAACGCCAATCCCTGAGCGGTTGTATACGTAGTAATATTTGTTCCGTCGTACCGGCTTACGCCTCCACCTTCCGTACCAAACCACAAATTCCCCTTTTTGTCTTCCGTGATCGTACGGATTGCATTGTGCCTCAGCCCTTGTCGGGTAGTAAGGTTTATAAAGGTCTTCCCATCGTAGCGGCTCAGTCCGCCGTCTGTTCCGAACCAAAGGTTCCCGCCCTTATCCTCCACTATGCTCCTTACCAGGTTATGTACTAGGCCTTGCGTGGTAGATATAGTCGTAAAACGTTTTCCATCATAGACACTGACCCCCCCGTTGGTGCCGATCCATAGCTGGCCGCGCTTGTCCTCTACAACACAACGAACTATTTCATCGGCGAGGCCGTCCTTCTCAGTAAACGTGGTGAAACTATTTCCGTCGAAACGACTTAATCCAGCACCGGTTCCGAACCAAAGATTTCCGCGCTTATCTTCAACAATACTCCAAACGGCAGAATGCGGAAGACCTTGATCAATCGAAAATGTTGTAAAACTTCGACCATCATAACGGCTAGCTCCGCCACCTTCTGTACCAATCCAAAGATTACCTCGGCTATCGACAGTCAGCGCCCTGACCATGTTGTGTGTGAGCCCATCCTCGGCGGTAAACGTTACAAAGCTGGTCCCATCATACCGGCTTAAGCCACCGCCATTCGTACCGAACCAAATGTTTCCGGTCTTATCTTCCACAATACTTCTGACCGTATTGTGGGCAAGGCCATGAAGCGTAGTAAACGTTGTAAAATTTGTTCCATCAAAGCGGCTCACTCCACCACCCGCCGTACCAAACCAAAGATTTCCGAGTCTGTCTACCAAACCGGCGGCTATAATGCTGAGGGCAAGCCCCTGCTCCGTTCCAAAGTGCGTAAAACTCGATATCGGCTGTGAAGCAAAAGTCGTCTTTGGTGGAAATCTTAACCTGCTTCCCTCGATTCTCGACGATTGAGTAGCATGAATTTCTTCTTTTAGAATCCGGGTAGTTGACTGCAGCACGGAAGTCTTGGCCATAGGGCGGCCATCCAGGAGGATTGTAACAGGCGGAGAGTAAGAATACTGGGTCTGCCCAATGATAGCCTCGTGTGGATCGGTACCGCTACACCCTGTAAGAACCAGGACTGCGATGATGTGGATCCTCCAACTTTTACGCAATATGCTGCTCGTAATTTGTTCCACCGTGATCATCATAACGTTGCTAGGTTTTATCCACGGCATTGCCCACGTGAATTACATTGTTTTGAATCGGTCCGCAACATTGACTCCTTCTATTTTACCATTATTTCGTTCGCGAAGATTTTTTAATTTCAAATGTCCTCTTGTCTTTGTTGGCCAATGAAACTTGAATTCTTCAGTCCTCGGGTCGAACAAATCAACTCCTTCTGCATGACCTACCTTATATTTTTCCTCAAGGATACTCAATACGAGGTTGCTCTTCAAACTATTTAAAGAGGCGGGATTGTTTCTGAAAATTGTAAAACGATAACCATCAAACTTGGAGTAAATGCCGAGCCAGAGAAATCCTCGACGATACTGAATAACGAAAATGGTCATGGAAGCACAACAGACATAAAAGACCACAAAGCGGTATCCTACGTTGAAAGCCATGTACAGAATATTGACTGGGCGACAAGTAAATGTATTCAGATAAATAGAGGCAATCCTATAATTACACGACATTATTTATCTAATGGATAACATGGGATCGAAAATTTGCCGAAAACAGCCTTGGGCTCGTTACTTATAGAGATATTCATTCACGGCCGTCAGCAAATATTCCTTCGGGTCGCTCGCGTATTGCCAGAACATAACGCCTGCCATATGCCGGTCCTTAACGTATTCGCATTTGTATTTTATAGATTCCTCGTCATCAAAGGACACGAGCTGTCGGGTTTCTGCATTCCATAAATAAGGAGCTTTTGCTTTTTCGTCCCAGTGCCTAACAAATCCAGGGCGTGTTATAATACTGTCTTTAATGAATGTATAGCCGCCTCCACGGACAGTAGAATCGACCTGTCGGTTAATTCCCCGATTGTCTTCAGTCTTCATAAGCCAGCTGCGTCCGTAAAACGGAACCCCCAGCACCAGCTTTTCTGCCGGGACGCCTTCTTTCCTGTAAAGGGTATAAGCTTTATCTCCCGAATCCTCGCGTTCGTAGTTTTCTGATGCAAAGAGGTTGGCGTGATGCCCGGCTGTATCGCCAGACACATAAAAATCGTAAGCCATTATGTTCACGTAGTCGATATACTCAGCAACTTTAGCCATCTCCGTAACTTCAAATAACTTCGGAAAAGAGGGTAGAGCAGTAGTAAGCTGATAGGTCTTGCCAGTCTTAGCCGATAGCTTATTAAGCTCCTCACGGATAGTCTTGAACATCAGGGTAAAATTTTGTTTGTCCTCTGGTCGAAATACGTTGTCTTCCCCTTTCATACCGGGATACTCCCAGTCGATATCGACGCCGTCGAGGTTGTACTGGTCAACGATAGCTGCACTGCTCGAAGCAAATTTCCTCCTCGAGTTCTCGGTAAGGACAGCATCGGAAAAGTTTTCACTCCACGCCCACCCGCCGATAGAGATAAGGATCTTAAGATCGGGGTTGTCTTTCTTCAAATAGTTGAGCTTGCGGAAGTTTATTGTATCTGTTTCAATGTTAGTAAGCCAGGCCATGCTATCCTTTACATCAACAAACGCGTAGTTGATGTGTGTGAGCTTTTTGGCGGTGATCGTTTTTTCGTCAAGCTCACCTCTGAATCCTGGTACATACCCAATAATTACAAGTTTGTTAGAGGGTGCTTGAAGTTGCTCCTGGGCACTTCGGCAGCCAGTAAGAAAAAGAACGAATGAAAAAATGCAGATTGATACGTTGATATTCATATGGATAGTGATTTAAACTCCTAAATCCCTGAAGGGACTTGAAATGCAAGAACTAAAACCTAACACACTATTTAGTTCTCATTTTGCGGAGTAACAAACCGCCTGTCCAAATTTTACTTCCTGCCCATCGGTGATTCGTTTCTTCAACTATCCCTTTGGCAGCTTGAGCAAGCGAAGTAAAAAACCGACGATAAGACAAACAATTCCTACAATCAGCAGGAACGGGATTTGTACGCTAAAAAAAAGGTTGCCCAAGTAGATAAAGGTGCAAACAACGCCCCACATCAACAATGCCCAGGAAAGGATGTTCTTAATTATTCTTACCTGATTGTACTTCTTAAAAAAGAACAAAACAACTGCGACAACAAGGGCACCGATCAAAATATATCGTAGGATAAGTCCCACAAGGACTGTCAGTGGGTTATTTGCTTTCGATATTGTAAGCTGGTCTTCAAAACCATTGCTTTCAATGCCGATATTGCCAAAAAAAGAATTCCTTTCCACCCGCGTCTTAAATTTATGACGCATAGGAGTTCTATAGGAAAATGAATACATGTATCGATCCACGAATACAATCAAGTGCCAATGGAGTTCCGTCGTGTCGAGCCGATAGTTTTGGAATTCAAACGAACGAACGTAGAGCTCACCTCGCTTAAAAGTTGAATCAGTGGTAAAGACGCCGTAATTATTGGTAATTGTGGATTCCTGAAAAAGCTGGTAACATTTATTCAGATCTTCTTCATTATAAATCTCCGCTTGTGGCCGAGGTAACTTGTCAACCTGAAGATAACCCAACTCGGAAAATGCCGAGAAGCTATTTCGGCCCAGGTCGTGTCTTTTCTCGTAATCAATGGGGATAAGAAAAGAGACAC
Source organism: Chryseolinea sp. (assembly GCA_035316905.1). GTDB lineage: Bacteria > Bacteroidota > Bacteroidia > Cytophagales > Cyclobacteriaceae > Chryseolinea. The sequence continues at coordinate 11,690 of DATHIE010000031.1, forward strand.
GATCATCAAATTGAACTCTTTCCCACTTTGGTTGTCCAAAGGTAGTTGTGGAATAAAAAAGTATTGCCTTCAGAAAAAACATCAGGAAGGTCAGGCGAGCTTTCGTATTGCTTGTCCGTTTCAACTTTCTACTTAATCCGAAGTGTAATATTCCTTGCCTCCACGTTGAACATTCCCTTGATAGTGAAACACGTACTGTAGTAGAAGTCCTTTTCAATTTTAGCCGTCGATGCAAAATATAACGCATACCCGTCTAACTCCTTGTCTTTCGTTAACGGATACTTCATCACTTTTCCAGCTGCATCAATCTCTTGCACTACTGCCATGGCGTCCTTACCCATGTATGCGGCAACTTTGGTATCCTCTGGTTTCTTTGTAATATTTTTTTCGTCATCATTATACAATACCAAAACGCTATTTTCCGCAGGGATAAGTATGTGACCTGCTAACCCTGGCGACGCCTGTTGTTTTTTTTGTATGGTCCTGGACCAGTTGTGGGATCCGTCCTCCTTAAATGAAACTACATATGTGTTGTATGAAGCATGAAGACCATACTTTGGATCGACCAGCAGGGCCTCAATGGACGCAACGATCGTGTTATTGCTCAACGTTATCATATCAGCCACGGCCCAGTCTTCCGTATCGAACATACGAACTTTAGAGGCTTCATAAAAACCGTCCGGCATCGGACTTGCACCCAGGTTTTCCAGGGTCATCGATTTCGCGTCGACGCGATTCATAAAATACGAAACAGCTTTTTCGTTCTTGTTCAGGCCGACCACGTATGGCTTTTCACCATTTAAAAGTTCCATCTTGGTGCCAAAGTTCTCACCAGTATTCGGCCCAAGGTCAAATGTCTTAAGGGATTTGGTGTTCCAAAAATATGAATAGAGTTTTGGCTTGTTTACTTTTCCAACCTGATGTTCAACCAACATGAACAGGTTTCCGGCATTATCGACGTCAATCGTTTTAAGAGCGAGCTCTTTGTCCAAGCTCTCCATTTCAATAAACTTATACCAAACCTCAGAAAAAGCCTGGTCAATCGCTTTGCATTCTATCTTTTGATTTTCCTTCGCCTTTGTATCCTGAAGGCGAGTGATAAGCATAAACTTCTTGTCCTCGGACGATGAAACAAAAACATTCATTCCATATTGCTTCAACCCTTTGAAGTTATGTACAAGAATGGGTGATCCGAGAACCACCAGGTCCTCGCTAACTTCATTTACGTAAACAGAAAATACGTCCTGCTCTGGAAATTTTTGGCAGTATACGACATACAACTTATCACTGATAAAAATAAATGCACCAAGCATCACTCTATCGTTGATCGATTCGGATGTGAGTTGTTTTATACCGGTGTATTTCAAATAGTCTTCCAACACAGCAAACTGAAAAGCTTTGTCCTGAAAGCCGAAGCCTGAATATGTCCTCTTTTTCTTTGGATTAAAAAAAAGAGCAGTGGAATACGAAAAACTCTTAAACGGTGATATTACGGGACCTTTCGGGATACTGGCCGCACTTCGAAGTTGCTTAGGATCAACAACAGGACCTTTCGTGACTTCAATTCGTTGCGCAGTGCATACAAGGGTGGAGCAAAATAGAAATAACAGGATAAGTTTAGATCTCATAGAGTTTTGGTTAATGGTGCCAGGCCAAAGTAATTGCAGGCTTCTTTTGGAAGTTCTTATAGTGATACGTTATGAGTGGAATTTGCCTTCAGGAGTGAGAGGGTATCCAAGGGTTAATTACCAACATCGTTGTTTGCCAAATGTAGCTGAAAATTGGGAATGATTTTCTTTCGGCCAACTGAAATAGTTGGAAGGAAATAGGGAAATATGGGAATTTGGGAATAGGGTATACAGGTGTATGTTACCAAATCATCATGTTATCATATGGCAGCCGCGCTAACACAACAGTCAAAACGTCGAAATATGGACTTTTCTTTTGCCATCCTTAAGTAACACTCCATTCTCTTTTACCTTTTCTTCCTGTTTTGTTTCATCTCCAATTATAGATTGCAGATAGTCAGTAACAGTTTGATAAGGAATGTTGACCGATTTTCCGAACGTGATCGCTTCCGTTGCATAGGATTGGATCAAGTTGTTATAATGTTTCTGGAAGATGTCGTGGGTAGCGAACATATCACATCCTAAAATGGCATCGCCGGAAACGGCAATGACTCCGACAATATCTCCTTCGTTAACAATTCGTTCACCAAAAAAGTCAGCGTATTGTTTCAGCTGCACCTTTAAAGATTCAGAATCGTGAAGGGCAGCGAGTGTCCCTGTGGTAGTATTCGCATTATTCTTTTGCGTGTTCTCCGCAACCTTGTCCCAAACTTCCTGTTGGCTCTTCTTCACGGAGCCAGCCTTGCGCACTTCGTTAGAAGAGATCGAAAAGTAATTATTAAAAGCCCCTCCACTTTGTTTTGCCTGCCAACGGCCATGCTCCACACAAAAAACGGACAGGTCCTTTTTCCCACTTTTAGGATATAGTATAAAATCTTCCGCAACCATCCTGTCCTGCTTCCCGCCCTGTACAACTTCACCCGCAAGGATCATGATGGTGTCAGAAGAAATGTTCTCGACAAACAGCGTATTAACGTCACCTCTCGCGTGCTCAGTGACGGCAATCTTTTTCTCTTGCATAGCTTCCTTTAGTGTACTGTATCGACCAACATCCTTATGTGCAGTCTCAAAGGTCTTATTAGCGCGGATCGGATAAAGCTGAAGGTTCTTGAACCTGTAACTGTTTGCTACTGCAGAACTCTCAAGCATAAGATTATCCTTGTTGTATTGTGCATATAGTTGTGACGCACATCCAAGAAGGAGTATGCAAAGTATTTTTGTTGTTTTCATGAACTTAGAGTTTACAAATGATGACAATATCCGCAACCGGCACAGTTATGAATTATGGGTTATGGGTTGGAGTGTGAGAGTGGGTGTGACGACTGATCATTTGCTTATTGCTTGTCTGTCGTCGCTCCCTTATACCTCTATACCCTATACCCTATATACCTCTACTCTCACTGCCACGTAAGATCTTTCGTCTTCGCCTGCTGCTTAATTGCATTGATCATGGCGGCGTCAAGCATAGCTTCTTTGTTTCCCTGAGGAGCGTGAGAAGCAATGTATTCCAGGCGTTTCTTATTAAGAGATTGGATTTCAACCTGGATAGTTTTACGTTCTTCTGATTTTTGTTTGATGTACGTTTTTCGCTGTTCCATCGTCATGCCTTTCATTTCTTTTGGAAGGTCGTCGTCTTTGGTTTCTAGAAGAACCTTTTCGTTGTCCTTGGTCGCATCTACCAGATCCCATGTGGAATTCTTATAAGCGTGTGAGCTTTTTGAGACCGCCCGTTCAACCTTGTTCTCTTTACTATAGCTCTCGGCATTCATATCCTGCGATACCTGATTCTCTTTCTTGTAGGCACCAGTCGTTCCGTAATAAACATAAGTACTGTTCAGTCTGTCATTACAAGCGTCGATCCTTTCATCGTAAGGAGTTGGGATATAAACCGTTTTCTTGTCCTGTTCAATACTCATATAAGTTCCTCCTGTGACGTCGGCGCCGCTCTTCCAATCTGTGCGTAGTCCTTCGTTATAATCTCCGCAGAAGATCGTATTAACGACAACGCCTTTTTCCTTTGCCAGCGCACAAGCCTCACGAAAAGGAACTCCCCCTTGTGTAAAGGGTTCATTACCTGCAATAAATATCATTTTTAAATCAGCTTTTGACGCCGACCATGCAAGCTGACTCAATGATGTTTTGATAACGTAGCCGCAAAACTCGGCGCCACCATTTGTTGAGAGTGCAAATAACTTTTCAGAAATAAGATCGAGGTCGTCTGTCAAACCATTAACCTGACGGATATATCCTTCGGACGCGGGCAGGTTGTCGTTTCCGTACTCGTACAGGGCGATCTTTATGTTAGGCCTGGAGCCGTCATTGCATTTTGCTGCAGCCAGCTCGTTGACGATCTTCCAAAGCTGTGACTTTGCCTGGTCGATGAGTCCATCCATACTGTTGCTGGTGTCCAGAAGCAACGCCAGCATTATTGTTTGATCTTTTGATGGGGGCGGCAATGTTTCAGCCGACCGAGCATGGGACGAAACAGAGAGGGTTGAAAACATGAGGAAGGGAATAACGATCATTAAGAATCGTTTTGCCAGGGCGCGAATTGTCTTCATAGTAGTAGATAATATTTCTGAATTTTACGCCAAAAGAATTAGTTTGGGTATCAAGACTCCGCAAGCACCCACCTCCAATGAGTGAACAGGCCCAGCGACTTAGTGAAGGCCAGATTTCGGTCGGGAGACGAAAAAATCCGTATTTATTTATGTATTAACTTTCCGTTTATCTGAGAGATTGAAATGACAAGGACCTTTGGAATAATATGTTTACTGCTCTATGTACACGCCTTTTATGGCTATGGCCAGGAAGAGAAAAAGCAGAAATCTGCAAGTAAAGATTCCTACGAGTCATTTCGATCCAAGGGTCTTTCCAGTAATGCGGAAGATCTATTGAAAGATGCGGATGAACTAAAGAACAAAAATCCGGATCAGGCGCTTGCAAAAGTAAAGGAGGCGTTAGGTCTCAGCCTGGCGCAAGGAGATGCCATAAATGAAGCAAGATGTTATCAGCTTATTGGGGAGATAAACGAAGGCATTGTTGAATGGAACCTGGCACTTGAGAATTATAACCGGGCCCATGAAATCCTCAAAAAATCATATCCATCGTCACAGGACTACAAGACCGCATTGCGTGGCCTGGGTGCGTCACATCTGAAATTGGGGAACTATCAACAGGCGCTGCAATATTTTCAGGAGTTGCTGTCCATGCGACTACATTCTCAGGAAAGAAAAGAATACGTCCTCGATCTTTCAGAAGTGTACTATCAAATGACAAACTACAGTGATGCTCTTAAACAACTCGACAACCTACCTCCTACGAAGATTGCCGATCCGACATTCGAAACAAGAGTACAAAATCAGCGCGCCAAGATCTATGCCCGAACCAATGACATCGAAAAGACCAGGTCCAATTATGACAACTCCTTGAACACCCTGAGGACGAACAAAGCTGTTGACAAAGCGGGCGAACAATCTTTTCAAACCACCAAGGAGGAGATTGCTGACGCGCTACTAGATCAAAAACGTTATGACGATGAGATCGACCTGCGCAACCAGTCTGTACAATTCAATCTCGAAGCAAAGAACCTGGAAGAAGTCACAAAAGATAAAGTGGCGATCAGTAAGACCTTAGCTGCTAAAGGAGAAAATACGGCTGCACTACGCGAAATCGAAGAGGCCGTCCGGATCGCGGACACATTGAATAATCCACGTGAGCAAGCTAACGCATTCCTTGTTCTCGCCGACCTTTACGAAAAGAACGGAAAGAATTCGCAGGCGCTGACAGCTTACAAAAAATATAGTACGGCTGTAGCGGAAGTTGAAAAGTTAAATGAGAGCGAGCTTCAGCAACGTTCGGGTCTAATTATACAGCAGCGTGACATCGAGGAGCTCACGAAGAATGTCTCTATCGGTCGACAGGAATACACCATTGAACGAGCAATTGTCTTTCGTCAACAACTCATCATTTACGGCTTGACACTTATTCTACTCATCACAGCTACTACATCATATTTCATCTACAAAAACGCCAAAGCAAGCAAGGTGGCAAATCAGTTGCTGGCGCTAAAGTCACTGCGAAGTCAGATGAATCCGCATTTCATCTTTAATGCACTTAATTCCGTGAATCATTTTATTGCGCAACAGGATGAACGAACGGCAAATAAGTTCTTGTCGGAGTTCTCGCAGCTTATGAGGCTTGTCATGGAAAATTCGCAGGAGGATTTTATTCCATTAAACAAAGAGCAGGAGATCCTTTCACTTTATCTCAAGCTGGAACATTACAGGTTCAGGGACAAATTTGAATACGAAATAAAAATTGACGAATCCATTAACCCAGAGTCAATTGAAGTGCCTCCAATGTTGATCCAGCCATACATTGAGAATGCAGTATGGCATGGGTTGCGTTACAAGGAAACAATGGGAAAACTCTCACTACATTTCCTTAAAGAAGATTCCCACCTGGTTGTCCATATAATAGATGACGGCATCGGCCGGAAACGCTCGGCTGAACTAAAGACTGCAAACCAAAAGAAACACAATTCCACGGGAATCCGGAATATTCAGGAGCGTCTCGCGATAATTAACAAGGTTTATACCTCGAACTATCGCGTACACATTGAAGACGCCGAATTGGGATCAGGTACTCATGTTAGCATCCATTTCCCTGTTAGCCGTTAAACGATATCCGTTATCCGTGGGGCGTGGGTGTGAGGATACAGCGAGTTCGGCCGCAACCACGCTGAGGAATCGCAAAAGAATATGTTAGAGACAAATGAATGGAGTATGATGAAAGCAGTAATTATTGATGATGAAAAAGACAGCAGGGAAATCCTGGCAAACTATGTCGCCAAGTATTGTCCCGACGTAACGGTATGCGGTTTTGGCGAATCAGTGTCAACAGGCGTTGACGCTATCAAAAAGCATCAACCGGACATTGTATTCCTCGATATCGAAATGCCTTACGGAAATGGATTCGACCTTCTTGAAAAGTGTTCCGATTTTACTTTTGAGACTGTGTTCGTGACTGCATTTGACAATTATGCTATCCAGGCGTTGAACCAGAGCGCTGCTTATTACCTGCTGAAACCGATCGATATCGAAGAACTTCTTAGAGCGGTTGAAAAGATACGGACTGAACGCCAGAATGAGAACTACACACAACACGCAAAAGTGCTGTTGCATAACATCAACGCAGAGACACAACAAAAGATAATGCTTCCAACGATGGAAGGATTTGAAATCGTCTCAATCCCTTCAATCATTTATTGCGAAGCGGTAGATAATTTCACACGTTTCTTTTTTGAGAACGGTCCTTCGCTTCTTATCTGTCGTACCTTAAAATATTTTGAAGACATATTGAAAACTCACCGTTTTTTCAGGATTCACCGGTCCTACGTCATAAACCCCCACTACGTGATCCGATACTCCAAAGGAAAAGGCGGATATGTAACGATGAAGAACAACCAGGAGCTCGAGATATCGGCAAACAAGAAAAAGGAGTTCCTTGAGTTATTCGACCGGTAACCTAATCACCGTATGAAACATTGGGTTTTATTACACCAGCGCCAATTTACATCGCACCAAACAAAAACCCCGAAGGGGTGACATTATTATAGAGTGATCATACGTCCGTTACATGAAATCCCGAAGGGGTGGCATTATTATAGATTGATCATACATCCGTGACATGAAACCCCGAAGGGGTGGCATTATTATAGATTGATCATACGTCCGTTACATCCAACCCCGAAGGGGTGACATTATTTCACAAAAATATTTCCTCACGAATAATTCTGTTGTGTCCAAAAACCAACCGTGTGACACGTTCGTTTGCAATCCCATGCTGGCCCATCCAACCATAAAGCAGAAATCCCTCCTTGTATTCAATTTGATATTAATAGATTTAGCCAGAGAACAATAGTTTTCCGATAGCGGAAAACGTGATGAAATAATGCCACCCCCTCGGGGTTGGTTTTACATTGTGGCAATACTTTGAAGTCCATCATGAGGATTTGGATATATCAGCAAACAAGAAAAAATATTTCATTGAATGGTTCGACCGTAACCGGGCCCCTGTTACTCCGACATCGATTGCATAACCAAACAATACGTTAATACCATATAATTCAACGGAATCGCTAGTTCAAATTTGATTTTTTGCATATTATCGCAAGCGGTTGACTATTTTTTAATAAACGTTATGAGAAATTTTTTTATCAACAACTGGATCGTTATCGCTTTGGGCGTGGCCCTCGTTGCAAGCATGTTAATGGCGATTCGTAACAAACAAATCATAGAAGAGAACAGTGCATTGCAAAAGCAATCCGAGCTTGTTAAAGAACATACGAAAGAAATTCTAAGCGGCACAATGCACGGTCTTGATATCGGGCTGAGAGGATTTGCGCTTACAGGGGAGGAAAAAATGCTTGAACCTTACAGGAAGGCGATCGAAACGAACGCTGGTACCTTCCGGGACCTCGAACAAATTCTTAAACACCAGGGCTACAACGGACTTGCAGATCTTCAGAAGGTAAAAGTCGAGGTGGATGCATACGTTGCCTTTTGTAATAAAATGATAGAGGCGGCAAAGATGGACAGCCTCAACCTGGTTGTTGAAATGCTTCGGGAAGATCGCGGTTATGCAGTGTGGAAGAGGTACGATGATTTTTCGAAGCCGCTGTTCGTATTCGAAGACAACGTCAACCAAAAAGCACTGGCGACGTACAACGCTGCTATTCGTGGTAACCTGATCCTGCAGGTATGCATGGTTTTGCTGGCACTTCCCACATTGATATTATTTATGAGAAGGATCACAAGGGAACGTGAGGCGAGACAGGAGCTTCTGCTTGAAGTCGAACAAAATGACAGGAAATTCGTGTTTGATCCTGGAACGGAAAGAAATACAGATGCGAACGTCGTCATAAATACTTCCATTAAGAACATCCGCACGGCTTCCGATTTTATCAAAGCAATGGCCCGTGAGGAATATGATGTCACATGGAACGGACTCACCGATGACAACCACAAACTAAATAAAGAAACGCTAGCTGGTAACTTATTGGATATGCGCGAGAAGCTAAAACTCGTGAAGCAAGAAGACGATCAAAGGAATTGGCTGAATGAGGGTCTTGCAAGATTCTCCGAAATTGTCCGCAACAACCAGTCGAATTCTTTGGAACTGGCAGACCGTTGCGTCTCCTATCTTACCAAATACCTGAATGCCCAGCAATGCAGTCTTTTTGTCCTTGAAGGCGATGAGCCCGATCAATTCCTCAAGCTGACGGCGTGTTATGCATTTGACAAGAAAAAATTTGTTGAGAAAAGGATTGATATCGGATCCGGTCTTGTTGGTCAAGCCTTCCTTGAGAGAGAAACACTTCAATTAAAAGACATTCCGCAGGGTTATACAAGGATAACTTCAGGGTTAGGCGATTCGACACCTGCGCATCTGATAATTGTTCCACTGAAATACGATGTCCATACAGTAGCCGTTATTGAAATAGCCTCCTTTTCACTTTTCGAAGGGTTTCAGATTTCTTTCCTCCAAAAAGGGGGAGAATTCCTCGCTTCTGCTATCCTGAATTCCCAAACTACGTACAAGATGAAACATCTTTTGGAGCAGGCGAACATTAATGAGGAAAGCAATCGGCAACGCGAAGAGGAAATGCGACAAAATATGGAAGAGCTGCAAGCTACGCAGGAAGAGCTTGTACGTAAGGACCGTGAAATGCAGCAAAGACTAGAGAACGCGGGCCGCATACATGCCTAGCCGATAACGCAAAATGTTACCATGTATTTACAATTACAGCTCAAACAAAAGCAAGTCTAAGCTTTCACCCAGACAATAGTATTTTCACTTAACTTGCAGTAATCTACTATTAGGTGAAAAACCTCCTAAACAAATTCCGTTATTATGGGACTTCACTAGGTCATCCACGGTGGCTCAATAGAAATATAATCGTAGCAAATAGTATTTCGCTTGCAACGGTAGCTCTTGTATTGATTCTCCTGCTAGTTCATGTTATCAGTCATCCCGAGGAGAGCATCAATGTGGCGAGTATTGTTACTAGCGCTGTCATTCTTTCCGTTCTTTTCATCAATCGTGCCGGATATCATCGCGTAGGAAGAACAGTGCTCACAGTCGGCCTCGTCTTCGGAGCTTTGGCTATCACAATCGCCCGGAAGACGACAATGGACCCTGTCCCAATGAACACATTCTTTCAGTCGCGGGCAGCACTCACCGTGTTCTGCGTAATTCCGTTTGCTATCATCCACTTCAGAGAACGAAGACTCCTGATATTAAACCTTTTAATCTGTCTGACTAGCCTCGTCCTTTATGATCCGATTCACAACGCACTTGGGATTGGTTTTTATCAACTGGGATTTTCGGATCCTGATTACTACTACGGAACTGTCATTTATGTTATTATTTTTCTCATTCTAACTGCGGCCGCCGGATTTTTCAAGTATGAGATTGACGTGTATGAAAGAGAAAATGAAGAACTAATAAACACACTTCATACCAGGAACGTCACCATAGAGGACCAAAAGGAAGAACTCACCAGCCAGGGAGAAATCTTAAAGGAGCTTCTGAAAGAACGCGATAAGGATCTTTCGCAGGTAACACAGGAGCTGATCAACTTTAATCATGAATTGCTCCAGTATTCGTATACCGTATCACACAACCTGCGCGGACCAGTGGCGCGTATCCTTGGACTTCTTGACTTGTATTTTAACTACAGTGATGAAAAAGAAAAAAGGAATATAGCCGGTTTGATCCTTGAGTCAACCCGGGAGCTGGACAAAATCACACTTGACCTCAACAAGATCGTCGAGGGACGTAACGATTCCTTCAACGTAAGAGAGAAAGTAAATTTTGCCGATGAACTTAAACAAATCAGGAAATTGCTTGAGTCCCCCATAAAAAATCACGGCATAAAACTTATTGAACAATTTAACGTCCCGGAAATCTTTTCCGCACGACAACGGATCAATCACCTCTTATACATTCTCATAACAAACGCGATTCAGTACCGGCGACCAGGCCAGACACCACAAATCAAAATCAGTACGTATAAGAAGGATAAATGGGTGGTCCTCGAAATACAGGACAACGGGCGTGGAATAGACTTAGACCTTTACAGAGGAGACCTTTTCAAGCCCTTCAAATATTTTCATCCGGAAGCATCGGGCAAAGGCATCAATTTGTATCTCGCGAAGCTGCAGGCCGAAAGGCTGCATGGGCATATTGACGTTCGAAGTATACCGGGAGAAGGAACTGTGTTCTCGGTGTATTTAAAAGACTGGCAGGAGATGAGAGGTTGACTCCCCTTTAGCGGTGTCCTCCAGAGCGCTTGCTTTGCTATCAAACAACTGGGCTAATGGAATGGATTTTGTGAATTGTATAGGTACCTATGATCGTTCACGCGAAGGATCTTACACAGCCTTGTGAAATGATTCCAGGAACAACGACTCCTTCCTTACGTTACGCAGATCCTTCGCGGGAGCATGCAGTTATATTAAGAAATTGTGTGCCTCCATTCCTGATGCGCAAGATTTAATATCAAGAGAAGCCGCTCTGGAAGACAGTGCTGAAAAGAAGTCGCACGCCAGACTAGGGCTGGTCGCAAAAAAAAACGTTCCGGAATTTAACCATCCCGGAACGTTGTGTTGTATATCACCCTAAGTCTACACGGCCTTCTTAACCGATTCAATCCATCTGTTGATCTTGTCTTCCAGGAGTTTTAAAGGAATACTTCCCGAATCGAGCACCTGATTATGAAATTGTGCAACGTTAAATTTATCGCCTAGCTCTTTTTCTGCTTTAGCTCGGAGTTCAATTATTTTAAGCTGACCGATCTTATAAGACAATGCCTGGCCTGGAATTGCCATGTACCGTTCGATCTCCGAAACGATGGCTTGCTCGGATCTGGGTTCATGATCGAGCGAGTATTGAATTGCCTGCTCACGCGTCCATCCCTGCGTGTGCATTCCAGCATCTACAACAAGTCTGATAGCGCGGTGAATCTCTCCACTTAACATTCCGAAGTATTGATATGGGTCAGTGTATAATCCTAACTCCTTACCAAGAGACTCTGCATACAACCCCCAACCCTCTGAGTAGGCGCTGTATCCCAGAATAGTTCTTATTTCAGGCAAGGTGTTATTCTCAATTTGAAGAGCGATCTGGTAATGATGGCCTGGAATCGCTTCATGCAGGAACAAATCTTCATCCGCAAGAACGCTGTATTTTTTCACATCTCGTATTGGCACGTAGAACACACCAGGACGTGAACCATCTTTTGAACCTACCTGATATTCCGCCGCTGCCGAAGCTTCGCGAAAAGCTTCAGTTCTACGCACTTCGAAAGCCATTCTTGGTGTCTTGTCAAATAGCTTGGCCAGGTTTGGTTTCATGCGCTCATGTATCGCGTTGAAATTCGCAATAACCTGGTTTGGGTCCGTAAATGGCGTTAGCTCCTTTTTGGTTGCCAGGCTTGCGAAGAATTCTTTTAGGTCTCCCTTAAACCCGACCTGATCCTTTACAGCTTCCATTTCTTTTGTGATACGCTCAACTTCGGTCTTTCCAAGTTCGAAGACGCGGTCAGGGGACATCGTTGTAGTGGTGTACAACTTTATCAAATAACTGTAGTATTCCTTTCCTGCGGGAATAGCATCAATGCCAGAGCTTTGTCTTGCCGCTTTCAGATATTCTTTTTTGAGATAGTCACTGATCCTCTTATGTGCCGGAATAATATGATCCTTCACCATTGTTTCATAAGCTTTGGTGAGACGTGCCTTATCTTCGGCGGAAAAATCCGCGGGCATCATTTTAACCGGCGAATAAAACAAGTGATCCGCAACCGGGCCGTGATCCATTGACACGAACTGAGGAATGGCTTTTTTGACCAATGCTTTTGGTATAACGTAACCTTGGGCTACGCCTTTTTTCATGTTGGCAATGGCCGAATCGCACCACGCCTCATACTGCGTCGCACGAGATAACCAGTTGTCGTAGTCTTTTACCGTCTTGAATGGATGGATACTTTGTCCACTGGCCATCTGACCAACGAAAAGGTGCGTAGCGGAAAATTGATTTATAGGCGTTAAATAATCTTTGAATTTCAGGCTCTCCAGTGCAATGTCACATTCCCATAATACAATGTCGTAATTTAGTTGATCGGCTTCAGTGAGGCTGTTACGATCGTATACCATGAGCTCATCACGATAACGGGTATACAAATTTTTTAACTCATCGCGATATGCCGCGGTGATTGTATTAGGTAGTTTATCGTCGTATCGGTTGTCTCCAATAACCGTTGCATTTAATGGAGCAAATTTCAGATAATCCTGATAAAAGACAGCAAGCAGGCTGTCGAGTCCCGGTTGTTCGAAGAAGGTTTCCTCCTTTTGGGGCGAGGAGCACGAGAATAGTAGCAGCGCCAGAGCAATGCTTAATATAGAACGTTGTAGCATAGGTATATCGATTTGGTTTGAAATCGTTATTTAAGGCGGAAAGTTGATAATTTTTTTGATTTTGTAACAGTGGTACTATGAGACATTGATAGTCTTCTATCCCACAGAAACGTGGTATTCAACTCC
>DATHIE010000032.1:0-20702 GCA_035316905.1 Chryseolinea sp.
ATAGAAGCTTCCGCCGATTTCTTCCATATGGGCGCATTACTCCGCGCGAAAATGCCCTGTGCCCGAACTGCATGAGCCTGGAACGGCACCGTTTGATTTGGTTGTACTTAAAAGAAAAGACCAACTTTTTCACTGAGAAACGACGCGTACTTCATATTGCTCCTGAAGCCTGTTTTATCCCACGGTTTGAAAGGATACACGGCAACGATTATGTAACCGCAGATATCGAGTCGCCTTTGGCAAAGGTGAAGATGGACGTTCACAATATCCCTTTCGACCAAAATTCATTCGACGTCGTTTTGTGTAATCATGTACTTGAACATGTAACGGACGACATACGCGCCATCAATGAAATTCATCGTGTGCTCAAACCAGGCGGGTTCGCCATCCTGCAGGTCCCATTTTTTTCACCGGTACCTGATAAAACCTTTGAAGACCTTTCGATCACTGACAAACGCGAACGGGAAAAGTTGTTCGGGCAAGACGATCACGTTAGAAAATATGGGAAGGATTATCCGCTACGTATCAGCAAAGGCGGATTGAACCCCTTTGAAGACACGTTTGCCTCTGAATTACCAGATGGTCTTCAGAAGAAATTTGGATTAGTAAAAGAAGAGGTGATATATGGAGGAACGAAGAAATAGGTATAGGGTATAAGGTATGGGTAGGCTGAGAGAGGATTATAAATTATAAAAGTGTTGAGCGTTCGGTTGGAAAACGACACTCAACACTCTATATACAATCTCGTTGGCCTATTAGCGATTAACGTTTGACGGATAACGCCTACCCTAGCTTTTCAAGCACGTCCATTACTTCGCGGACTGCGACGCGACTTGACTCAAGCAATGCTTTCTCGGCAGGGTTCAGATCGAGTTCGATGATCTTTTCAATTCCGTTCTTACCCAGGATTACAGGCACACCCAGATAACAATCATTTATTCCATACTCGCCTTCCAGCTTAATGCACACGGGGAATACGCGGCGTTGGGCTTTTACGATCGCTTCAACCATTTGTGCTGCTGCTGATCCGGGTGCGTACCATGCAGAGGTACCCATCAGTTTAACCAGCTCGCCGCCACCCACTTTTGTGCGCTCGAGGATTGCATTCAGCTTATCGCGATCCATCAATTCCGTTACAGGAATACCGGCCACGGTCGTGTAACGAGGAAGCGGAACCATAGTGTCGCCGTGTCCGCCTAACAAAATTGCCTGAATATCTTTTGGTGAAATATTTAATGCTTCAGCCAGGAATGCTCTGTAACGCGCAGTGTCAAGAATACCTGCCATACCCATTATTCGTGTACGAGGAAACTTCGAAGTAATGTGAGCCTGATAGGTCATGACATCCAGCGGGTTCGAAACCACGATGATGATAGCGTTGGGTGAATGCTTAACCACATTCTCCGTTACAGATCGAACAATACCAGCATTGGTACCGATTAGATCATCGCGGCTCATCCCAGGTTTACGCGGCAACCCCGAAGTGATAACCACAACACTGGATCCTGCAGATTTCGAATAATCATTAGTGACTCCAATTGTACGGCTGTCATAGAGATCAACAGGTGCTTTTTGCCAGATATCAAGCGCCTTACCTTCAGCAAGACCTTCTTTGATATCGACTAACACTATTTCATTTGCAACCTCGCGGTAAGCCATGACATCGGCACATGTGGCGCCCACATTTCCAGCGCCAACTACAGTTACTTTCATTTTGATAAATTTTAGTTATTGACCAAGGAATGCTTAATATTTTGGAAGCCTTCCAATTAGGCGGGGCAAGTTATCAATAAGGCAGGATTTTGAAAATAATTTCTCACAAAAGCCAGGGGCCAGGTCTGAGGGTGAAATTTGGCCTTAATTTAAGGATCAGCATACCGAACCTCCGATCAAGCTCTTGTCAACGTAAATTTAAGTACGGAGGTGGTTTTCGATGTTACCTTGAACTTGTCGTCTATTCTGTGACCGGAAACCCAAACTATTTTACCGTCGGACTCGAGTATCGTAACGAGTTCCTTATCCGTCATCGAAATCTTCTTGTCAATGAAGAAATCGCTTAGCTTCTTTTTATGCTCCATACCAAGCGGGAAGAATGAATCGCCGGCTTTCCACTTCCTCCACGTTAAAGGAAAGGTCAGCATGGATTCTTCTAAATAGGCTTCATATTCATTCAGGAGGTCTGGCAACTTGTGAATTGTTTCGATTCGCAATTGCCAGGGTCCCAGGTCGGCCTGAGATTGTCCTTTTTCAATTGTGATTTCCTTCCAGTCGTGCTGAAGCACGGTAATGATCAGGAGATCACGATCCACTACGAGCACATGTGAAGACGAAAAAAAACGTTTGCCAGGCTGACCGTATAGGGACGAGATTATTTCCTTTGACTGTTCAAAGTTGAAGCCAAAACCCTTGATATATCTCCATAACAATGAACCACCCCGTGGAAACGAAACGAAAGCATTCTTTTGTATTGTTATTCGCTCTACCGTCTCCGTTATGAATTGTTTTTTCCAATCCGCATAAGCGTGATGAAGCAAGGCAAGGTCGCCGTGGATCTTCTCGATTCCACTTTGCCACGTGACTTCGAGCGACGGATTCAGTTCTTTAAGCTTTGGCACCACCTGGTGGCGAATGAAGTTTCGCTGGTAGTCGTCGGTCAGGTTGCTAAGGTCTTCACGCCAAACGAGGCCCTTCATAGTCGCATACTTTTCTATTTGTTTCCTGGTAGCAAAGAGCAAGGGCCTGATAACATTTCCATTTTTTAGGGGGATACCCGCCAGCCCATCAGTTGCGGACCCACGGGTAATGTTCAGCAGTATTGTTTCCATCGAATCATCAAAATGGTGACCCGTTGCCAGACAGCGGTAAGTGTTTTTGATCAACAACTCTTCGAACCATGCATAACGCAACTCGCGGGCAGCCATCTGTATTGACAAGGTGTTTTCCCAGGCATATGCCTCGGTTTCGAACCGGCGGGAAAAAAACTGTACATCAAGCTCTTTGCAAACCTGTCGAACAAATTCTTCGTCACCATCAGATTCTTTTCCCCTGAGCTGGAAGTTACAGTGAGCTACCCCAACGCGAAAACCTGCGTCACGAAACAGGTATAACATCGCCATCGAATCCACCCCACCGCTAACAGCCAGCAGGATATCGTCAGACTTGTCGCAAAGATCGTTCTGGTCGATATGGTTCAAAAATTGCTCAAGCATAGCCAAATGTACAATTTCCGGGTCCTATAAACCTGAGGGAAGTTCGATTTTAGCATTAACCATCGTAGCTTGCAAGCTGATGACCAAAGACTTCAAATCATATTGCGTCCGACACCGTAACGTGCTCATCAAATGCATTTTACTGTTTTTCCTGATAACCTTGATAAGTGCCGAAACAGCCGTTGCTCAAAAACGAGTGAAACTAAAGCAAGCCGACCAGCTTCGAAGCGGAAAGGACAAGGAAGGGAACAAATTCGAGCGGGTGATTGGCAATGTGATCTTCACGCAAAACACGACGACAATCTATTGTGACTCAGCTTATTTCTATAAATCAAAAAATTCAATTGAGGCGTTCGGGCGGATCAAAATACTAGAAGGTGATTCGATTACCATCACCGGCAAGAGGCTCGAATACGATGGTGACGTAAAAAAGGCAAAGCTCAGGAACAATGTCGTGTTTACAAAGTTGCAGACGTCAACGTTGTACACTGACTATCTGGACTACGACCGCCCCAAGAATCTGGCTTACTATTATAACGGAGGCAAACTGGTCGATAGCATTAATGTTCTTACAAGCAGGAAGGGTTATTATGACGTGAACTCGAACATGGCTTCCTTTAAGAAGGATGTTCATGTAAAAAACCCCGACCGCACGATGACATCCGACAGCCTACAGTACAATTCACGCTCCAAGATGATCTACTTCCGAACGCCAACCACTGTTCACGACAAGGACAGCGCTACGTTTGTCTATGAAGGAGGCGAGTACGATACCAAAATACGCCGCTCAATTATCCAGTCGGGTACCGGCGAATCGCCCGAGTACAAACTTGCCGGCCTCGAATACAAACTCGACGACATCCGCAAAGTATACCAGGTTCGTGGTAATGTTGTTTTGACGTCGAAGAAGGAAAACCTCATTATTTACGGCCAGGCCGTGGATTATTACAAGCTGAAAGGGGTTTCCAAGGTGTATAACAAGGCTTACGTGGCCAAGATCGCTGAAAACAATGACACGCTGTTTATATCGGCGGATACACTCGTCTCGATTGAAAATGCCGACCCAAAGAAGAAACGGCTGCTTGCCTACAATAATGTAAAGATCTTTAAGAGCGATATGCAAGGTGTAGCCGATTCGTTGGAATACCGCGAGGCTGATTCCACTCTTTATTTTTATAAGAACCCTATCTTATGGACAGAAGGAAATCAGATGACGGCAGATTCAATCAGGATGCTTATGAAGGGAAAGGGCATCGACAAGATCTATTTGAATGTCAATGCGTTCGTGATTTCGAAAGACTCGCTGATCAATTATAACCAGATCAAAGGCCGAAAGATGACCGCGGAATTCAAAGACTCGAAAATAAACAAGGTGATTGTGGAGGGCAACGGTGAGAGTATCTACTTCGCGTTGAGTGAAGACGACGGTTCGGCTATGGGTTTGAATAAAATCATTTGCAGCAACATCACAATAAGGTTCAAAGACGGGAAGGTCAATAGCTTCAGTTTTTACAAACAACCCGATGCCAACTTCATTCCACCACATGAACAAAAAAAGGAAGACTTGACGTTGTCGGGATTTTCGTGGAAGGAAAAAGAGAAGCCGGCGAAATCTGACGTCGTTAAGTCACCGCTGCGATAGCAATTCTTCCAAAAAAGTCGGTAAAAACAGCCACCCTAAAAATAATAGGGCCGGTTAACGAAAAACTTTGCATTCTATTATGACATGCCAGCGAAATGTTTAAATTTTGTGAAACAGAGCTGGATTTATGCGGAATTTGTTGTTGTTGGCGATGGTCATGATTTTAAGCTGTAGCGCTTTCGCGCAAAGCTTTGAGGTTACCAGTCTGCAGGACTCCTACAAAGGCTACATCGGCGAGGCAATTAGGGCACCTCTTAGATTTAAGAACACTTCCGACAAGGCCATTACGCTGATCGTTAGAAATGTTGATGCACAGATCGGCAGCAGCCAAAAGAATTACTTCTGTCTTGACAACAACTGCCTGGATAACAAGGTTGAAGACTTTATTGTGAAGATCGAGCCGGGCCAGGTTCTGAACACATTTCAGGTCGTCTTGGAAGCCGGGCTGGTGTCAGGTGAAAGTTCCCTTCACTACGTAGCCTTCAATAAATTCTATCCAGGCCATTCGGTGGAATTCGACCTTAATTTTGTGGTGGAAGAAAAACCCGAGAAGCAAAACATTTACAGTTCCAGGTTCATCACTTTACATGACGTCTATCCAAATCCAGTGGTGGATCAGGCTGTTGTAGACTATAAAGTGAACAATGATCAGGTGAAGGCCAAGATCGTCGTTCACAATATCCTTGGCAATGTCGTGGGAGAATATTCCCTTCCATCGATGGAAAACTTTGTCAGAGTCAGGACCGACGATCTCAGCGCCGGAATCTATTTTTATACCCTCTATGTCGAGAACGAAGGGGTTTGTACGCGAAAATTAATCGTCAGGAAATAGACATTTTCGGCGATTCCCCACATCTAAATGTAAAAAAGTAGCGTTTTCCAGATACGGCTACTTGTATTATATTTGCGGGCTTATGCTGAGAGCACCTTTATACATCTCTTTACTTTTGGTTCTTCTGGGGGGAGTTTCCTGCAGTAAATTCAGAAAAATCGAAAAAAGTCAGGACTGGCGGGTAAAATACGACGCTGGTCTTAATTATTACGCCAAAAAAGAATACTACAAGGCTTCGGTGCTGTTCGAGCAGATCATTCCGATAGTCCGTGGTCTCCCGGAAGGTGAAAAGGTGCAGTTTAACCTGGCATACTGCCAATACCATGACGAGTTGTACCTGCTGTCATCCGAACAATTCAAGACTTTCTATGAGACCTACGGGCGGAGTGCCATGGCCGAAGAAGCACGATTTATGTACGCTTTTTCATTATACAAGTCGTCGCCCGGTGCAAACCTTGACCAGACCAACAGCATCGACGCAATGGCGGCAATGCAGCAATTCCTGAACAGGTATCCGAACAGCAAGTTCCGCGATCAAGCTATTGAGGTGATAATGACTACGCAGATAAAACTCGAGAAGAAAGGGTTCGAAAATGCTTATCAGTATTATAAAATGAGAAGCTACAAGGCAGCTATAGTTGCCCTTAAAAACTTTATCGATAATTTTCCTGACTCCAAATACCTGGAGCGGACCTATTATCTTGTGATCGTGTCGGAATTCAAACTGGCTGAACAGAGTATTTATACGAAACAACTCGACCGTTACAAGGAAGTAGTGGAGCACTATAAGGAATTCGTAGACAAGTATCCAAGCAGCAGCTACCTTTCTGATGCCGAGAAACTTTACGCCTCAAGTCTTGCAAAAATCAATAAGTCAAAAAACAATAACAATAATACCTAATACTATGGCAGTTCAATCATCTGTAATTACGCGTGACATTGAAAAGATAGCAGCTCAAACAGGCAACATCTATGAATCAGTGGTTGTGATCTCCAGGCGCGCCCGTCAGATAGCTGTTAATCTCAAAGAAGAATTGAACAACAAACTAGCTGAGTTCGCTACAACTGTTGATAATCTTGAAGAGGTTTTTGAAAACCGTGAGCAAATAGAGATTTCCAAATTCTATGAGCGGATGCCGAAACCGACAACAACCGCTACCGAAGAATTCCTGGAAGGAAAGCTAAATTTCCGTCTCCGCGCTGACGCAACAATCCCCAAGGCGGACCTTTAAAAGTCGCTCCAGCAAATGCTTCAGGGCAAGAAGATCGTTCTGGGAGTTTGTGGTGGAATTGCTGCCTACAAGTCGGCAATTCTTACAAGGCTTCTTGTCAAGCAAGGCGCAGAAGTACGAGTGATCCTCACTCCTTCCGCTGAGAGTTTTGTAACTCCCCTGACGCTTTCAACGCTCTCAAAAAATCCGGTGTTATCAGCGTTTTCAAAACCTGATACTGGCGAATGGATAAATCATGTAGACCTGGGGTTGTGGGGTGATGCCATGCTCGTGGCTCCCGCGACAGCAAACACCATCGGTAAAATGGCCAACGGGTTGTGCGACAATCTGCTTCTTGCCACGTATCTCTCCGCCCGATGTCCTGTGTTCATTGCGCCGGCCATGGATCTTGATATGCTTGCACATCCTGCAACAAAATCGAATCTCCGAAAGGTGGCCGATTTTGGCAATCATATTATCGACCCCACACATGGAGAGCTGGCGAGTGGCCAGATCGGTACCGGTCGAATGGCTGAACCCGAAGACATAGTAAAATATATTAATGACTTTTTTTCAACCCGTCAGCAACTGAAGGGCAAAACCGTCCTGGTGACGGCCGGACCTACATATGAAGCTATCGACCCGGTCAGATTCATTGGAAATCATTCAAGCGGAAAAATGGGATTTGCAATAGCCGAAGAGCTTGCCAACCACGGAGCTAGGGTAAACTTAGTCACCGGTCCCACTCACGAACATACTAACCATCCGGGCGTAAACGTTAAGTCGGTGGTATCGGCCGAAGAAATGTTTAATGCATGTACAGCCCTGTTCCCTAAAAGCGACATCACCGTGCTTGCAGCGGCTGTGGCTGACTATAAGCCCATAAACATCGCCGATCAGAAGATCAAGAAAAAAGATAACAGCGTGACGTTGGAGCTTACTAAGACTCACGATATAGCAGCCTCATTAGCCGGTCAAAAACACAACGGACAGATCGTAGTGGGTTTTGCATTGGAAACCGAAAATGAAAGAACGAATGCCATACAAAAACTCGAATCAAAGAATTTTGATCTCATTGTGTTGAATTCACTGAACGACGATGGCGCTGGTTTTGGACACAACACAAATAAGATTACGATCATCAACAAGAAACACGAGGCCTTTTCATTCGAGCTCAAAGAAAAACAGGAAGTGGCAAAAGATATCGTAGCAGCAATCATCAAGAATTCAGAAGCGAAATAATGCGCGTGCGAAATATTTTTCAATTGATACTTTGTCTCCTCTCATTGTCCTTCGCGGGCCACGCACAGGAACTCAATTGCACGGTGACTATTAACTCCAGCCAAATCCAAACGTCCGACCGTGGAATATTTCGAGATATGAAAACTGCTGTCGAACAGTTCATGAATTCCCGTAAGTGGTCAGGCGATTCTTACAAGGCTTATGAAAAAATCAACTGCAACATGTTGATCACTATTACAAAAATGCCTTCGATTGGTAATTTCTCCGCTTCTGTTCAAGTCCAGGCGGCACGTCCTGTCTACAACACAAACTACTCAAGTCTCATATTTAACTTTGCTGATCGCGATTGGGAGTTTGAATACATCGAATCGTTACCGCTGGAGTTTAACGATAATACATATACATCCAACCTAACGTCTATGCTTGCGTTGTATGCATACCTGATCATTGGCGTCGATTATGATACCTTCATCGAGTTGGGTGGTACGCCAAACTTCCAAAAAGCGCTGGCAGTGGTGAACAATGCACAACAGGCAAACCGGCCCGGGTGGCAGCCCCTTAACAGCAACCGAAGCCGGTATTGGATTGTGGAGAATTATAATAACGGTCAGATGACAGAAATGCGCCGGGCGATGTACTCTTATCACCGTCTTGGTTTAGACACTTTCGATAAGGATCCCGACAAGAGCCGGGATGTCATACTAAAGGGGCTCAGGGAAGTTAAGAAAGTACGCGACGTGAATCCAACGGCCGTATTGGTAGTGAGTTTTTTCGATGCGAAGAGCAAAGAGCTGGCAAATATCTTTTCGACCGGAAACATCCAGATACGTCGCGAAGCATACGACATCATCACCACAATCGATCCCTCCAATCGCTCAGCTTACGATAAAATGATCCAGAACTAATCATTCCCTTTTTGGATTCATTCGGTGATTTAACCAGCTTTGTAATCAACAAAAATTCAGATGGGCACAAAGCAGCTGCGCATTAGCGACGCGGAACAAATAAAAAGCAGAGCAGCCACTTTTTTGGGCAAAAAAATTAATATTGTACTGTTGGACAACACTGTTGTGTTCGGACAACTCCAAGAAGTAAACAGCAATGAAATCCTCTTGCTGAATATGCGTATGAAGAAGGCAAAGTACCCCTTTAGTTCGATCGCCGAACTTTACATCGATTCAGTGGCCTGATGCTCAAACATCTCACGATAAAAAACTACGCACTCATCAAACACCTAGTGTTAGATCCCTCGCAGCACCTCAATGTGGTGACAGGTGAAACGGGTGCAGGCAAGTCGATCATGCTCGGCGCGATGGGATTGCTAATGGGTAATCGAGCAGACTCCAGAGTATTGTGGGATGAAAGCCAAAAGTGTGTCATCGAAGGAACATTTGATATTGGCAACTATGGCCTGAAGTCACTCTTCAAGGCAGAAGACCTTGACTACGACAACAGCACTGTGATAAGGAGGGAGCTAAGTCCAGGCGGGAAATCGAGAGCCTTTATAAATGATACCCCGGTTACCCTGGAGGTCATGAAACGGGTGGGTGATTCATTGATGGACATTCACTCCCAACACGAGACACTGCTTCTTGGTCAACATTCATTTCAGCTGAAGTTGGTGGATGCGTATGCGTCAAATCAATCCTTGCGTGAATTGTATAGTGAGCAATGGAACGCCTATCTAAAGTCAAAAAAGGATTTTGAAAACCTTTCGGCGGAGGCCGAGACGCTACGACAGGAAGCGGACTATATCCGTTTTCAGCTGGACGAACTTTCAAAGCTTCAATTAGAAGGGTCCGAACAGGAGTCGTTGGAGTCGGAGCTAAAGATCATGGAACACTCAGGTGAAATCAAGAGCAAGTTTCAAAGCGTGCTGGACCTTATCAACAATTCCGAGTTCGCGTCAAGGAACAGTTTGGCTGAAGCGAGAAACCATCTGCAAAACGTTTCAACCTATTCGTCTGGCTACGCGCACTTGTTCGAAAGACTAGAGAGCGTCATAATCGAACTGGACGACCTCACTCACGAAATTGAAAAAGAAGGTGAGTCAATTGAATTCGATCCCGAAAGGGCTGAATTGATCAAAGAGCGCTTGAGCGTCATTTACCGGTTGTTAAAGAAACATAAGGCTGTTGATCTCAAAGCGCTGCTCGTTATCCAGGAAAACCTGATACAGAAGAATAACATTACGTCGAACCTCGATGAGCATCTTGAGAAAGCAAAAGAATCTTTCGAAAGTTCGCGAAAGAATGCGCAGGCTACGGCTCAGAAATTAAGTGCATCAAGGAAGAAAGTCACTGCTCCACTCTGTAAACAGATCACACAACTGCTGCAAGAGCTCGGTATACCAAACGCAACGTTCCAGATAGACATGATCGCCACTGAACTCAGTAGTAATGGAACGGATAAAATTGATATACTATTCAGTGCAAACAAGGGTATAGCGCCTAGACCGTTAGCACAGGTTGCTTCCGGCGGTGAATTCTCGAGATTGATGTTCTGTATAAAATACGTCATGGCTGAAAAGACTGAGATGCCGACGTTGGTGCTGGATGAAATAGACACGGGCATTTCAGGTGAAGTCGCGTTTAAATTGGGAAGTATGATGAGGAAAATGTCGGAAAAGCATCAACTCATTGCGATCAGCCATTTACCTCAAATAGCAGCGAGAGGGAACTCGCACTATTTTGTTTACAAGGATAACACAGCTGCAAAAACCATTAGCTCTATCAAACACTTGCAGGATACCGAAAGGATCGAAGAGATCGCTAAGATGATCGGTGGTGACAAACCATCGAAAGTTGCCTTTCAAAACGCGCAGGAACTTCTTGCACAATAACAAATTGCTTGAAAAAAGTCTTTCTAGTTGGCTTCTTACTGAAAATTACATTGGCGGTCGGCCAATCCGTTGTATACCCTCAGGCCCTCTATTGGATTCGATATCAGAATCAGCTTAATATCACTCCCAAATTTTATTGGATCAATGAAATAGACAACCGGCGGTTCTTCGATCCGAGTGTAGAGAATCAATTGATCATGCATTCAAGAGTACATTACCTCAAGGATCGATGGGCCTTTGGCGCGGGATTGACCTTTTCGTGGATATACTCACAGATTCCTGAAAATGGATATTCACACTCAATTGCTGAAGTAAGACCGGTCATAGAAGGTGCCTACGAATTCCCTGTTAGGAAAGTCCTCATTCAGCAGAGACTACGAATTGATAATCGCTTTATAGAAGAAAGTCAGGATCAAAGTGTCTGGGAGGACTCATTTTACATTTTCCGATTCAGATACAGGCTTATGGCGAGGATACCGCTAAAAGTGAACGACGACGGCGTTACCACTATTTGGTTAAGACTGTCAGAGGAAATAATGCTAAACAATAAAGAAAATACATTTGATCAGAACAGGCTCTATGCTTCTACGGAATTCGTTCTGAATAAAAAACTCACGCTGGAAACCGGATATATCTACATCTATCAACAGCGTTTTGGAACAGAAGATTTTTTCTCGAGGCACGTTGTCCGGTTCTCGATCATCCATTACCTCTGGCTCAAATCAGCATTGAGAGATTAATTCGCAATGGGAGCTTTCCCTTTTTTCTGATCTCTTTCTGCTTTCACTTCATCCTTTATCCGTTTACCCATCGTTCCTCTGAGGCGTTGCCAAAAGCTCTCCCTTTCCATGATCGAAACAAAATCGGGTCTATATGAATTTGTAGTGTCAATCAGGGGCAACGGCTTGTCATCAATTTGCAACAGGTCAAAGACTATGGGAATGGCTTTTACCCCAGGGCAATATTTTTTAGCAAAACTCCTCAGCACACGAGATTGAAACGGATCACTCGCCAACGCTATCTTTTGAAAACCCATCTCCTGAGCCATTTTCCACGAGTAATACACATTCTCTGTGCTATGTTCAGCCTTAGTTTCGGAGAAGGTGTGATCTGACGGTATGCCAAGGGAGTCAGCGATGATCTTCATTGCGATACCTTCAACGAAATGGCTGTATACCGCCGACCCTGAAAAGATTATGTTTTTTGTAAACCCGCTATCATAAAGAAGCTTGGCCCAGTAAATCCTCATCTTCATCACTGAAGTGGTATTTTCCTTCTCATACGGGACCCCTGGAACAATGACCACGTCGAATGGTTTTTCTTTCAACGCTTTCTCATAGGACTTTTTTGCATAATGCTTAAAACTACAATGCGTTAAAAGCAACGCGAACGCCAGAAATACATGAGAGTAGATAAAAATACGAAGAAAGTTCTTGAGCACTTTTCTCATAGCACATACTTTACTGCTTCTGTTTAATAAGACTTAACTTCCACACGCTATCATAAGCGAGAACGCCTTCATCGACCATTTCTCGTACAACATCCACGAACAGCTCGTGATCCTTAGGGGCAATCAACTCTTCCACTTGTTCTACCGTAAGAGACTTTTTCTTCAGCACGCTGGTGACTTCATTTCGCAACTCATCAAACGCATTTTTATTTTCCGTCTTACGCTCCTCAATACAAACATCACAAATTCCGCATTTTTTATAAGAAATTTCGTTAAAGTAATCCTGAATAAGCTGCATCCGGCATCGATGCGTCAACGTTACAAATGAAACCATTGCTTTCATTTTGTCCAAGATCAATTTCTTGCGGGCCTCCAGCCGTTTCAAGTTTAAAGGCAGCCTTTCGGCATCCTGTCGCGGTATCACGAAGGTCACTTGCGGTTTGTCTTTCGCAGGTTGATAGGCAATTACCTGAAGTTCGTTAAGGTGTTTGAGAGTGTCTACCACTTCTTTCCCAGGGATCTTCAAGCCTTTTGCGAGGGAAGACTCAGAAATCTTTGGGAAACCTGATATCAATTCGCCACCATACAAACGCAGTAGCATTTTTATGACAGGGTCAAACCTGGCGTGAGCGATCTGAAATTCATAAAGTTTTGCTTTATCCATCAATAGATGTATGGTCGACGGACTATAAAAACTTTCGTTGAATTGAATAAGACCCTCTTCCTCGAGTTTCTTCAAGGCTATATAGACTTCACTTGGATGCAAATGAAAACGATCGGTAAAGTCGTTAAGGTCAAAATCATAACTTTCACCTGCGCTACTGCCAAGGGCGAGTTGGTAGTAGTTGCACAACGCCTGGTAAACTGTTTTCAGGAATTGCGGACTTGGTTGTGACTGTTCAACCTTTAACTCGAGGTTTGATACGTCTGCTTCCTGATAGAGCACCACACCGAAACAACGCAATCCGTCACGCCCAGCGCGTCCAGCTTCCTGGTAATATGATTCAAGGTTTTCCGGAAGGTCAAGATGTATAACCACCCGGACGTCCGGCTTGTCGATGCCCATACCAAAAGCGTTGGTCGCAACAATGACACGGATCTGATTTTGTATCCATTTGTCCTGACGCTTAGTCCGTTCATCAAAGTCCAGGCCTGCATGGTAAAATGACGCTGAAATGTTTTTCCGGACGAGCCACTCTGCGATCTCTTGCGTTGCCTTTCTGGAGCGGACATAAATGATTGCAGTGCCCTTTACTTTCTGTAATATTTCAAGGACCTTCTTTTCCTTGTTCTCCGTCTTTCGCACTACAAAAGAAAGATTATCTCGCGCAAAGGATTTCTGAAAAACGGAAGCATCTTTTAATTCAAGCTTTTCAATAATGTCGGTACGTACCTCGGCTGTTGCCGTTGCTGTCAAGGCGATTACAGGAACGCCTGGCTTCAATGTTCTGAGTGTAGCAATCTTTAGATAAGAAGGACGGAAATCGTAACCCCACTGTGAGATACAGTGTGCTTCGTCCACGGCGATCAAACCGACATTCATCTGTTTAACTCGTGCGATAAACAACTCCGTTTGCAACCGCTCGGGTGAGACGTAAAGAAAACTTACACTTCCATAAATGCAATTGTTTAGAAGGACGTCAACCTGGAATTTGCTCATAGCAGCATGAACGGCTGCTGCGTCGATACCTCGCTGTTTCAGTTGCTCCACCTGATCTTTCATTAAAGCGATGAGGGGCGTAATCACGATACAAATTCCGCCTCTTAGCAATGCAGGTACCTGGAAACAAACGGATTTGCCGCCACCAGTTGGCAACAAGGCAAGGACATCTTTTCCCTGCAAAGAGGCATCAACAATTTCAGCCTGCAGTGGCCTGAATTGGTTGTATCCCCAATACTTTTTTAATATTGAAAGTGGTGTTTCCAATAGAAACGAATATTAATGAATCGAATGCGTAATAAAAAGAATCGACGCCTGTCCCAAAACTGCATTCGATGGGAACAGGTTAGCAATTACCAGGCTATCTTTTGTTTGTTCAGAAATGCACGTATTCCTTTTTGACAATCATCAGTGGATCGCGCACGGGCATTCAATTCAGCGGCAAAATTCAGCGCATCCTCCAGTGGCATTGACTGGGCCTTTACGATCATCTGTTTGGTTGCCGCCATCGCTTGTCCAGAATTTTCTACAATGAGTTTATTTACAAAAGCTGTGACAGACTCTTCAAGCTTTTCAGGTGGAAAGACCTTACTCACCATACCGATGCGGCATGCCTCGTCCGCGGATATTAACTCACCGCTAAGCAACAAGTGACTGGCATTTCCTTCCCCAATTTTTCTCAGCAAAAAGACCATAACAATAGCGGGTATAAATCCGATCTTGACTTCCGTATAACCAAACATTGCGTCAGGTACAGTAAAAGCAAAATCACATACTGAGGCAAGACCACAGCCACCGGCAATTGCATTACCGTGAACCTGAGCCACAACAATTTTTTTCAGCGTGTATATCTTTAGAAACAATTCCTTAAGGTGTTTCGAGTCCAGAAGATTCTCTTCGTAAGAATAGCCCTGCAACTTTTGGAGGTAAGCAAGATCTGCACCAGCGCAAAACGCCGGTCCTTTTGCATTGAGTACAATTACCTTCACATTATCGTCGCTTTCCAAGGAAGTAAAAGCCTCTTTCAATTCGGACACAAGTTCAAAGTTCAGAGCGTTTCTTTTCTCCGGGCGATTCAAGGTGATAGTCCCTATTCTATTTTTTATGTCGAGGTTAATATATTCCATGATCTAAATGATTTTTGTATACGCTCCCTGATGCAGAAGCGATGTAGTTTTTATATCCAATGATTGTGACTCCTCAAGCAATCGGCTGGCCGTCCTAAAGGAATTGCTGCTGTCGATAACAAATTCCCGGGCGTTTATCCGCGAAATCAGAGCACCCATCGATCTCACTGCGTTGTTGCTGATAATAATAATGTCAACTTCCAGATTGGCCGGAACAACAAAGGCAGGATCTTTGATTTGAACAATGGTCTTTTCATTCCAAACCATCAGCACACAACCGTTGAGCTGCTTGCTGACAGCGGCACCTTGCAGCACATTTCTTACGCCAGCTTGCAGTCGTCCGGGTACCACATGAAATTTTAGCTTCAAAGGATCGTGTTCCATTGCGGAATCTGACAGGAAGTACGTCCTCCCCGACTCCATAAAATCTACAGCTGTATGGCCGGGGATATTGTAGAATGTCGCTTTGCTGGGCTTAACGTCACTTTGCAAGTGTATCCATTGATCCATTGAGTACAAAATACAGAGCAATGAGGCAATGATCAAAGGGGCAGACTTTTTTGTTTCAATCCACATGTATATAAGGACTACAAGCAGCAGCAGTATACAACATTGCAGTTTGCTTATGTAAACACTATCAAAGACGCTAAACGGAAGTCGTTCGATAAGAAAGACGCCTTCATTCAGGATCCTGATGATCCACTCCAGCGCCCATCCCAATACAGATGCGATACCAGCAGAGAATCCAACAAGTATTATGGCGATGCCCATTAGGAGTACAACAAAAGATAACGGGATCACAAACAGGTTGGCAAGAAGAAAATAGTTAGGAAACTGATGAAAGTAAAACAAACCCAACGAAAATGTAGCAAGCTGGGCGGCGACCGATACTGAAGTGATCTTCCAGACTTCATCCCAAAGGCGGCTGTTTGGTTCCCATAGCCGGTAGAGAGGAGGTTGTAATCCAACAATGCCAATGACGGCGAGAAATGACAGCTGGAAACCTACAGAAACGATCATGTATGGATCATAAACCAGCAAAATAAACGCTGAAGCTGCCAATGTGTTATAGATGTTCGTTTGCCGGTTTAATGGACGTGCCAATGCAACGAACGAAAACATCATTACTGCGCGTAAGACTGAAGGCGACAGTCCGGTGATAAATGCATAAGTCCACAACACCACGAGACTTGTTGCTGCAAGAATCCATTGAGAATACTTTGCCTTTTGGAACGGCTTGAAGATTATGAGTATGACCCAATAGATAATTCCAACGTGAAGACCAGACACTGACAGAACATGCATTGCTCCCGAGGCGGAGTATGCGTTAAGCAAATCATTATCCAATCCATCTGTAACACCCAGCACAAGTGCTGATGCCAGTGATTGTTCACGTTTTCCGTGAACATGCGCACATAAAACGCTGTCGGCCCACAGTCGGGACATTGTCGCATAATGTAAAAACTCATTCGCTGGTTTGTTAGCTAGCCACTTCACGTCATGATCCCTGATGAAATGTTGATGGAAGATATTCTTATAGGCGGAAAATTTTTGAAGGTCAAACTCACCAGGGTTTGCTGGCGGCTCGATGCGCCGTGGTGCCCCTTTGATCAGAAGGTTGTCTCCAGGACGAAACTGAATTTCATTTTCTTTCGAGGCGTATAGAAGTATCTTACCTATTGCATGCTTCCATCCAAGATTCGTGTTGACTTCAAGAACCGTGGCCTCATATTTCCATGTCCGCGCCTTTTCTTCGCCAGGTTTGGTGATCACGATGGTATAGTGTGATATCGGATCTTTTATATTGATAAGGTGTTCGCTTCGTCGTGATTCATTCTTCCATTGTACATTGAGGTAGCCTGCCATAAAAATGGCAAACAATCCAATGAAACCGGGATTGATCCTGAATCTTGAATAGCAAAATGTTAGGATCAAATAAGCGATACCTGAAATGCAAAAGAATAGATAAGAAGCTGAGTCTTGAAAAAAATCGGGGCAATAGATTGCCAGTAGAACCCCGCCACTAAAAAACACAACGATACGGACGAACGCGTAGGGTATCCAACGGAACATGTAGAAAGTTAAGAAATTCTATGCAGAGTTTTCCTTGCCGTAAGCATCGATAATGTCTCTTACCAAACGGTGACGCACAACATCTTTTTCATTTAGCTCAACAAAACCTATTCCTTTCACATCTTTCAATATTCGGACCGCTTCCTTCAGTCCTGAACTTTGTTTTGACGGTAAGTCGATCTGGGTAATATCTCCTGTCACGATCATTTTAGACTCAGGACCCATTCGGGTGAGGAACATCTTCATTTGCATAGGAGTGGTATTCTGCGCTTCATCAAGCAGAATAAATGCATTGTTCAACGTACGTCCTCTCATATAGGCCAACGGTGCGATCTCAATTATTTCACGCTCCATATAATAACCGAGCTTTTCGTACGGTATCATATCATTGAGCGCATCATAAATCGGACGAAGGTATGGATCGATCTTTTCTTTTAGATCGCCGGGAAGGAAACCCAGATTTTCGCCGGCCTCGACCGCCGGTCGGGTGATTATGATTTTCCTGACCTGTTTGTTTTTTAGTGCCCTCACGGCCAACGCAACGGAAATATAGGTTTTACCTGTACCGGCCGGGCCAAGCGCAAACACCAGGTCATTGTCTTTTACCTGTTGAACCAACTTTTGCTGATTGGGAGTTTTCGCCTTTATGGGCGTTCCTTTTGTTCCATATACTATAACATCCTCCCCAGCCTGCTGGCCTTCCGGAGCCAGTATTTCATGCTCACGATCAATATAAGACTGTACATTTTCCTCGGTCACTCTTCCAAATTTGTGATAATGATCTATCAGGGAAGTCAGGATATCATCAATCTGGACGATTTCGGCAGTTGTTCCTTTTATTAGGATTTGGTTACCCCTGGAGACAATTTTACTTTTTGGAAAAGCGGCGGACAAGGTATCGATTGTCTTATTTTCTACCCCCAGGAAGTCAATCATGGAAATATTGTCGAGTGTTACTACTTTTTCGATCAACGTTGAGTGTGGTTTGTGGCCTGAAAACAATGTGATTTAAAAATGTTTATTTTGTCAAACAAAATTAGCGAATATCTGCGGCAGCATCAACCATGGCAATAGTTACCCTTCTTACAGACGCCGGCGAAAGTGATCACTATGTTGCTTCTATCAAAGCTAAGATTATCAGTCTTAACCCAGGTATCCGCATCGAAGATATCAGCCATAGCATAAAACCGGCTGATATTGCCCATGCCGCCTTTGTTCTGCGCGCAGTTTTCCACGATTTTCCGAAAGGCACCGTCCACCTGGTTGGTGTCGACTCAACGGGCAATCGTGGTGATGCTTATATCGCACTGCAATTAGAGGACCACTTTTTTGTCGGCTGTGACAATGGGCTCTTTGGTTTAATCAGCGAAAGGCCCCATCAGCAGCTGGTCGAGCTGAACGCCATTAATATCATCAGTACTACATTTCCCGAACGCGATGTCTTTGCACATGCTGCTTCAAAGTTAGCCAGTGGCATATCCATTACGAACCTCGGCAAACCCATGCCGGCTTTCAAAAAGATGATCGACCGTCAGATGAAGGCTACGCGCAAACAAATTACAGGAACCATCGTGAGAGTCGATGGAATGGGTAATCTTATTACGAATATTTCGAAAGATGCATTTGACACACTGAGTAAGGGGAAAGTATACACAATTCAATTCGGCGGTGAAAAGTTCAGACGTATCCAAACGCAATACCATCAGACTGAACAAGGAGAGTGTTTTATTGTATTCAATAGCCTTAACCTTATGGAGATCGGGATCTATAAGGGCAACGCTTCTGAGCTATTGGGTTTGGGCTACGACAGCAGTGTGAGCATCAATTTCGAAGAGGGCTAGAAAAGTATGCTGATACGTATTGTTCGAATGCATTTTACTGAAGCCGGTGTAGAAGAATTTCTGCAGATTTTCGATCAGCACAAACAGTTGATCCGGGATGTTGAAGGATGCACGCATCTGGAGTTATTAAAAGATGCAGATGATCCGCTTACCTATACCACGTTAAGTTATTGGAAGGATGCAAGATCACTGGACAACTATCGAAAGTCAGAGTTATTTGCCCGCGTCTGGGGTTCCGTAAAGACTTTGTTTTCAGAACGATCGCAGGCATTTTCGCTGGAGAAATTTATCGAGCTTTGAGGATTGCATGAAGGAGAAAGAATGAGCATATTTGCACCCCCAATGGTCAGAAACGCCGTTTTGTTGACTGATTTACCAGCGTTGGGGAGCAAGATGCCTGAGTGGCGGAACTGGTAGACGCGCACGACTCAAAATCGTGTGCCTTCGGGCGTGCCGGTTCGATTCCGGCCTTAGGTACGAAGCCTTCAGAATACTGAAGGCTTTTTGTTTTATTACCGAGTAGTGTGCCTTCCGGCGTGCCGGTTCGTCCCGATAATTATCGGGACCGGCGGCTACCTACATCTCGATACTGACGGCTTTTTTATTTCAGGACATTGAATTGTGTAATCTTGTGTTCATTGCCTCTTTAAACGGCAACTACTAATTTTACCTCTTGGATGAGGACATCGGCAGGGAGCTGTAACTTCTCACTTAAATTCCGGATCATCCGTATCGAAAGTGGAATCCTTCTGTTCAACACTTTTGAAACAGTGCCTTTATCTCCGATAGCATCAACCAGATCTTTCGCCTCCAGACCCAAATCTTCCATCCTTGTTTTAACCGCCTCGATCGGATCAGGCAGGCCAATAGGATGGTGCTCATTCTCATATTTCTCCACAAGGAGAAGCAATAGGTTCATTTCCTTACCGGCCTCCGTTTTCGGCCCCGGGTTAGCATCCATTAAATCATCGATGCGTTTCAAGGCGACCTCATATTGCTTTTTATTTTCCAGTATTAACCAACGTTTCATAATGCTTTAAATCTTCAAACTTCCAACACATCAATATCGTCATATTCGGCATGAGTTCCGACCACTTCACTTGTATGGCCTTATATCGGAACCTGAACCGTACCTACCAATGTCCTAAGTCGGACACCCACGGCTCGATTTCGTTCAGGCCAATAATTCAAAACCCTGAAAATCACCTCACATCACATCCTTAGTTTTGGTTCGATTGTTGGCAATCTCCATTTTCAATAGCAATCCTATTCTATTTGATCTAACTATCGAAAAACAAAGATATGATCAGGTATCACCTAACCTACGCGCTACGTCATCTTGTTAAGAACAAGCTGTACACAGTCCTGAACCTCTTAGGTCTTTCGATAGGCCTCGCGTGCTTTGCACTCATTGGCCTCTGGGTGAAATCGGAGCTCAGCTACGATCGCTTTCATGAGAAGAGCGACCGCATCTATCGGGTGCTATCAAAGTTTGTGGACGAGACATCTGTGATCGACCAGGCCGTAACGAGTCCCCGGCTTGGTCCGACATTGATTAAGCATATGCCCGAGG
>DATHIE010000033.1:0-17118 GCA_035316905.1 Chryseolinea sp.
GATGTCGATTTGATTTGACGCACCCGATCCCGTGCCGTCGATTTGCGGATCGTTTGCAGGATTACCAGTCCAATTTTCCAGCCGAATAACAGAGCCTGCCGGTAAGGCGATTTTGCCACCCGACGTAAATTTGAGTTTTGCGGGAATAGTAGTTGTATTGGGAGAAACATCTGTCCGGACTACTATTGTAATTACTGCTGTGACGGTCACAAGTCCGGATAAAATTTGTACTTGATCATCTATGACTATTATATCACCGTCCACCAACGTTGGTAAAGTACTTCCGGCGCACGTACTGCAAACCGAACTCCATGTGCCAGAACCATTCCACTGAAGGTTTCCAACCGAATAATAGGTTGTTGCTTTAGCTGTTATAATCAGGAGCAGGGAAATCAATACCAGGATGCTTCGTTTCATAAAATTTGATGTCAAACTGTCGTTATTCGCTAAAAAAAACAAAATACTTCGTTTCCCTATTACCCTGGCCAATTCTCGGTCCGACGGCCCATATAACCAGTAAAGGTAAATCTCCTTATTAACATATTATACCCTTTTTGCCAAAAATTTGTCACTTAGCTAAAAGGTCAATAAGTTGCGTTTTTCAACGAGGTACGGCTATGCGAGACTTTCAGACAAAATACAGCGACCATATTCTTACCGTAACTCTTTCGAGGCCGAAGGCCTTGAATGCGCTAAATTTGGAACTTCTCGAAGGGCTGCGCGGCATCATTCAGGAGCTTTATCAGAACAACGATACCAAAGGTCTTATTCTAACCGGTGATGGCGATAAGGCATTTGTCGCAGGAGCGGATATAAAAGAGATTACGTCACTTACCCCCGATCAGGCTCATGAGCTTTCGAAACGGGGGCAGGAGCTTTTTAAGCTGATTGAGAATTGTCCGAAGCCTGTAATAGCCGCAGTGAATGGTTTCGCTCTCGGCGGAGGTTGTGAACTTGCGATGGCATGTCACATTCGGATTGCCACAGAAAATGCAAAATTCGGACAGCCAGAGGTAACGTTGGGACTCATTCCAGGTTATGGCGGAACACAACGACTGCCTCAATTAATCGGGCGCGGCAAAGCACTCGAACTGATGCTCACCGCAGACATGATATCTGCGCAAGAAGCGAAAGCATTGGGATTGGTTAACCATGTTGTGTCAAACAAAGATGATCTCATGGACCTGGCTGATGCTATAATGAAAAAAATAATTGCAAATGCCCCAGGTGCTATTACAAAGATCATCAGGAGCGTCAATGCAGGGTATGAATTTGAGAACGCTGGTTATGAGTCGGAGGCAGAAAATTTCGCCGCTTGTACCGAAACCGAGGACTTCAAGGAAGGAACAAATGCATTCATTCAAAAAAAGAAACCCAACTTTACCGGCAAATAACGAACGGCTGCGTTTAATGATCAGCACAATGCAGCCTACCCCATGATATCATCCGAATGAGCAAGATAAAAAGACTCGCTGGAGAAACAGTGCTGTATGGACTAGGGAGCATTGTTCCAAAATTCCTGAACTTCCTTCTTGTTCGACTTCACACCGATGTTTTTCCACCGGACGAATACGGGATCATTACCAAATTGTTTGCTTACGTCGCAGTGATCAACATCATCTTCACATTTGGGATGGAAACGGCATACTTCAGGTTCGCGACAAAACCAGGTGCCGATGAAAGAAAGATCTTTAATATTACTCAAACCGTCGTCGTACTCATCAGTCTCTCTTTTTCAATTTTCTTCATAACATTCGCGCAACCCATAGCAAGTGCTCTTGACATACCGGGCAAAGCAAATCTCGTGATCATGCTGGTAACTATAATGTTCCTGGATGCATTGGTGGCCATTCCATTCGCACGGTTAAGGCTTCAAAAAAAAGCCTTGCTATTTGCTGCTGGCAGGCTTTGCAACATAGGTGTGATTATTATCCTCAACATCTACTTCCTGAAGCTGGCCTTCGATCCGGCTGTGGGTATCGAGTATGTGGTTATCGCAAACCTGGTGGCCAACGCCTCCTATTTGTTCTTTTTTATAAAGACCCTTCTCTCATGGCGACCCTCATTAGACAAGGAAATATCACCAACCATTCTAACGTATGCCTATCCCGTTATGCTCACTGGTCTGGCCGGCATGACCAATGAAACGTTCTCAAGACAAACGCTGGACTGGTGGCTTCCCAAAAACTTTTACCTTGGACAGACATCGGAATACGCGCTTGGTATCTTTGGAGCTTGTTATAAGTTCGGCATGCTGATGAATCTCGCCGTACAGGCATTCCGTTATGCAGCCGAACCGTTTTTCTTTTCAAATGCTGCTGATAAAGGATCGCCGGCCCTTTTTGCCAGAGTGAACCACTACTTCGTTATTGTTTGTTGTATCCTTTTGCTCGGCGTCTGTATCAACCTAGACATTCTTAAATACTTTCTTGGAAAAGAGGAGTATTGGGACGGTCTTACAATTGTACCAATACTGTTATTAGGTTATTTATTCCTGGGCGTTTACTATAATATGTCGGCTTGGTTCAAGCTCACGGACAAAACCTACTATGGAACTATGATCACCGTAGGTGGTGCGATAATAACCATCGCCGCAAACTATATACTCATTCCGTTCGCAGGCTATTTGGGGAGCAGTTGGGCAACGTTCCTCTGTTACTTTTCTATGACTGTTGCCTGCTATCTGATTGGACAGAAGTTCTATCCGATCCCTTATAGTATCGGGAAGAGCATTGCCTACATTGCAATTACAATAGCAATCGTATATGCTGTCAAGCTCGTTTCCATAGACAATCAATGGCTGGCAACGACCTTTCATACAATTGTATTTGTGGCCTATCTTTTGGTAATTTATTTACTGGAAAGAAAACATTTCAGACACGCGCCGAATTGATTTTTCTTAGTTTTACTTGAATAACTCTCAAATTGCATGAACATTATTATCCCCATGGCGGGTTTGGGTAAGAGGCTCCGTCCACACACATTAACTGTACCAAAGCCCTTGTTACCCGTAGCCGGGAAACCCATCGTTCACCGCCTGGTAGAAGACATCGCAAAGGTTTGCCCTGAAAAAATAGATTCTATTGGATTCATTATTCATCCAAGTTTTGGAAAAGAAGTCGAAGAAAGCTTAAAGAAAATAGCTAATGACGTTGGGGCAACGGGAAAGATATATTACCAGGAGCAAGCTTTCGGAATCTCACACGCCCTTTTGTTTGCCAAGGAATTGTTCAAAGGCAAAGTTATTGTCGCCTTTGCGGATACTTTATTCAAGGCGGAGTTCAAGCTTGATACAAATCAGGACGGCATCATTTGGGTACAACGCGTTGACGATCCTTCTCAATTTGGAGTAGTCCGCCTAAATGACCAATCAGTAATAACAGAACTTGTAGAAAAACCGACACAGTTCGTGTCAGATCTTGCCATTATCGGAATCTATTACTTCAAAGATGGCGAAGCACTTGCGCGCGAAATGCAATACCTCATCGACAACAACATTAAGGACAAGGGGGAATTTCAATTTACCTCTGCTCTTCAGAATCTCTCCAAGAAAGGTGCAAAGTTAGTACCGGGCCAGGTTACAGAATGGCTGGACTGTGGCAATAAGAACGTTACGGTTCAAACCAATCAACGTTATCTCGAGTTCATCAAAGGGCAAAAGCTTGTCTCTGAAAAGGCAAAGTTTGTGAACTCTGTGATCATTCCGCCGTGTTTCGTTGGTGACGGAGTTGTAATTGAAAATTCGGTAGTAGGTCCATATGTTTCTGTGGGGGAAAATACCCGCATTTCTGATAGTCGGATAAAAAACTCCATCATTCAAAAGGATTCCACTATCCGGAATGCGATGTTGGAGAACAGCATGTTAGGGAATTTCGTTACTTTTGAAGGTTCAACCAACGATTTGAGCTTAGGAGACTACAACGCAATAACGCAAGCGTGAAAGTATGGCTATCATATAGGGCAGTAAGTTTATTGACGACACTGATTTTGTTGTTGTCGATTAGTGCATTTGCGCAACGAAAAAAGAAAACCCCAGACGAGACCCAGGCATCAGGAATAAAATTGCGCGAAGCGGAGTTCTATTTTACCGAAGGCGAAAAG
Organism: Chryseolinea sp.; assembly: GCA_035316905.1. Taxonomy (GTDB): domain Bacteria; phylum Bacteroidota; class Bacteroidia; order Cytophagales; family Cyclobacteriaceae; genus Chryseolinea. Next base: position 4,102 of record DATHIE010000033.1, read on the forward strand.
TATTTTATCCTGGAGGACTATGCGAAAGCGCTTTTATACTATCAGCGCACGCTGGAGATATCACCTGAAAATGCCACGGTGCACTATAAAATTGCTCAGGTTCTCTCCCAAAGCAACAAACAAGAGGACCTCTTAAAAGCATCCATCAGTATTGAAAATGCATTGAAGCTTGAACGGAAAAACAAGTACTTCTACCTGACAGCGGCCAACATATATAATAGTATGACCGCGTTCGACAAAGCCGCTGCGGTCTATGAAACAATGATCCGCGAAGTCAAAGGAACGGAAGAGTACCTCTATGAGCTTGCCGCCGTCTATCAATACGGTAATAAATTCGACGAGGCCATCAAAGTATACAATCGCGCAGAGAACGAGCTTGGTATCAATGAAACTTCTTCGCTTCAAAAGATGCGTTTGTACTTCGAAATGGGCAAAACAAAAGAAGCGATGGCTGAAGGTGAAAAGCTTCTAAATGCATTTCCTGATGAAGAGAGGCTTGTGATGGGATTCGCCGAGATCATTTCACAAAAAGGAATGCGGCCAGAAGCAATTCGATACATAGAAAAATTTGTTGCCGCGCATCCTGACGCAAGCAGCGCGAAGATGTTGCTTGCAGGCCTTTATCGAGACAGCAACCAGGAACAAAAGGCACGCCCGTTACTCACAAGTCTGTTTGATGATTCCTCGGTCGACTTGGGAAGCAAACTCATTGTGCTTGGCACTTACAGTGCTGAACTAAATCAAAGTAAAGTGAAGAACATCCCTGACCCGGAGAAGGAAGCCTTTGCGTTAGCCTTGCTTGAAAAACTACAGAAGTCAAACTCTTCTGAAGTTTCCGTTCACGTATTGGGCGGTGATCTATATCTGTCAACGGGTAAGAACCGGGAGGCTCAAAGTGAATACCTAAAAGCAATAGAATCAGGCGACGTCAACTTTGAGGTATGGGAAAATCTCCTTTATATCGAAGTTCAAATGGAACAGTTTGATAATGTGATCAAACATTCCGATGAAGCATTGGAAATGTTCCCCAACCAGAACAGGATATATTACTTCAATGGTTTCGCAAATCTTCAAAAGAGACGTTACCAGGAGGCAGTTGTGGCGTTAGAACAAGCGAAAAGACTTTCTTCATCAAACCCGAAGATGGTGGGCGAACTGAATAGCCTGCTTGGTGAAGCCTACAATGCTACAAAGGCGTATGACAAATCCGACAAAGCTTATGAGGATGCACTGGCTGTAGATCCTGCCAACGAGGATGTCCTTAACAACTATAGCTATTACCTCGCGCTTCGCAAGACGAATCTTGAGAAGGCCGAAAAGATGTCATCTCTTTTGATAAAAAATAATCCTGACAATCCAACCTATCTTGACACTTATGCATGGGTTCTTTATTCACGCCAGAAGTATAAGGAAGCAAGAAAAGTTATTGAGCGGGCAATCTCCACCGGGAACGCTAACGCCACGCATTTTGAACATTACGGCGATATTCTCTTTCAGTTAGGTGATGTAACGGGAGCGGTACAGCAATGGGAAAAGGCCCGGGGATTAAACGCCAATAGCGAAACGCTTAACAAAAAAATAGCGAACCGTAAAATCTATGAATAATCGCCTCCTGTTAGTACTCATCGGGTTTTCTTTTGTTGTCATGTCTTGCAGTAAGAAAGTAGTCACTCCGGCTATTGAACTAACTACAGCCCGACCAACTCTGAACGTAGAAGAAATTGATTTCGAATACATGCATGGTAAGGCACGTATGGTCTTACGAGATGCCAACAAAGAGCGGGAAGTTAAAGCAAACATCCGCATCCGTAAGGATAGTGTGATCTGGATGACTTTCTCAGTCATCGGCGTTCAGGGCGGAAAGGCGCTCATCAACAAGGATTCGATCACCATCGTCAATAACGTTGATAATGAGTACTTCCAGTTTGACTATGCCGAGCTTTCGAAGCGTTATAACTTTGAGATCAATTATCATGTTATTCAATCTGCAATGCTTGGAAATCTTATAATGCCCAGGAAAGAGACTGACGAGGTACTTCAGGAGACAGCATTCTTCATCCTAAAACAACAAGCAAATAATATTAGCGTTGATAATTACATCAGCCTGGCAAGTAAGAAGCTTGAAAAAGTAGAACTAAAGGAAAGCAACAGTGCAAATTCCCTGGTTGTCAACTATTCCAATTTTCAACCAATGGGTTCCAAGCTGTTCCCTTATAACGGAACAATCAACCTGTTTTACAAAACGATTGCCGGGTTGCTGAATACAACTATTATTTTTGAATATAATAAAGCCGAGGTCGGCGATAAAGAGCTCAAGTTTCCGTTTAATATTCCCAAAAAATATGTGCGGAGGTAAACACCTGCTGTGCCTTTTAGTCTTCAGTATTTTTTCATTTTCTGTTGCTGCCCAGAAATCAAAGTCGCAACTCCAAAGGGAAAAGCAACAGAATCTTGAGAAGATTAAAGAGGTAGAAAAGATCATCGACGAAACGACTACCAAAAAGACTAATACCATCGGCGAGCTGAATGCACTCAATGAGCGTATTCGCGAGCAGGAAAAGCTTGTCAAATCCATCAAAGGAGAAGTTAACATCCTCGATTCTGAGATAGGCGAGAACAATGACATCATTGGCGCGCTTGAAGCGGACGTTAAGAAACTGAAGAAGGAATATGCTTCCATGCTATATGCCGCGCAAAAGGCAAACAACAGTACAACACGCCTGACATTTCTCTTCTCCGCTAAGTCATTTGATCAACTTATCATGCGACTCCGGTACATGAAGCAATATGGAGAAACACGGAAGCTACAGGCGGAACAGATAACAAAAGTACAGGAAGAACTATCTGGACAAGTCAAAGAGATAAGCGTTAGAAGGGAAGAAAAGAGCAAGCTGCTTAATGATGAAGTTGCAGCTACCACGAATCTGACAAAGCTGAAGCAAAAGCAGAATTCACTTGTTCGTACACTTGAAAAGCAGGAGAAAAAGCTCAGGAAGGATTTGGACGAAACCAAAAAAGCAGTTGCCCGGCTCGATAAATTGATTGAAGATTTGATTAAAGAAGAGATGGCTCGCGCCGTGAGAGCAAATAAGGGTGACATAGCTTTGTTATCAAATTCCTTTGAGGAAAATAAAATGAAGTTCATGTGGCCGGTTTCCTCAGGGTTTGTTTCTAAAAAATTCGGAAGACAGAATCACCCAGTGCTAAAAGGTATTGTGGAGCAAAACAACGGAGTAAATATTCAGACGACGGAGAATGAAAAGGTAAAGTCAATTTTCGAAGGTGAGGTACGACGCGTGGCTTTTATCCAGGGGTTAGGAAGCACCGTGATCATTAAGCATGGCGAATATTTGACTGTTTACGCGGGGTTGAAGGAAGTATTTGTCAGAAGCGGTCAAAAAGTCACTACGAACCAGGAGATCGGAAAGGTATTTTCCAACAACGAAGGCGTGTCAGAGCTGAGATTTCAGATTTTCAAGAATACCACCGCTCTCGATCCTCAAGGGTGGCTCAAAAGCATGTAAGACTTAAGGCATTAATGCATGTTTCCGACCCCAAGTTTTGGCCGGGAATAATGGTTTCTAGCCGCCGATACCGAACTTCCAACATCCACTTCCTGTTGATTTGATCGTACGGTTTTTTACCCTATTTTTGTTCCTACGACTTTAAAAATTGGTGCTTGGAATGGCTTTTTGACCCTCGCCTAACGAGAATGGTAAAAAGCACATGCATGGACCCTTTCAACAAAAAAATAAATACACATGAAAGCTACATTTTTGTTTCTCAGTGGGGTTGGTTTCCAGGAAATTCTTCTCATTGGCCTTTTCGTCCTTGTATTTTTCGGCGCCAAGAAAATACCGGAATTCATGAAGGGATTGGGTAAAGGTGTACGCGAATTCAAGGATTCTGTAAAGGACGTGAAGAAGGAAGTTGAGGACGCCAGCAACGCGGCCAAAATTGACGACGGGAAATAGTTTGAAAACGTACGCTACATTTCGCGAAATACAGAACGATCTGCAGCACGGTGAACTCTCCTGTCAGGACTTAGTCCGTCATCATCTTACCAACATTCAAGCAAAATCATACCTCAATGCGTTTTTGAGTGTATACGAGGATGAAGCGCTCAAACGCGCGGCTGCAATAGATACAAAGATCAAAGAGGGGAAGGCCGGGAAGTTAGCAGGTCTTGTTGTAGGGCTAAAGGATGTATTAGCCTACAAGGATCACCCTTTGCAGGCTAGCAGCAAAGTCCTTGATGGTTTCATTTCACAATTCAACGGAACAGCTGTTCAGCGTTTATTAGACGAGGATGCAATAGTTATCGGTCGTCAGAACTGTGACGAGTTTGCCATGGGATCCTCAAATGAGAATTCAGCGTTCGGACCAGTGTTAAATGACGCCGACAACACCAGAGTTCCTGGTGGATCTTCGGGTGGTTCGGCGGTGGCTGTTCAGGCAGACATGTGTCGGGTTTCATTGGGATCTGATACAGGAGGCTCGGTCCGTCAACCAGCTGCCTTTTGCGGACTCGTTGGGCTTAAGCCTACTTATTCCAGAATATCTAGATTCGGACTTATTGCATACGGCTCGTCATTTGATTGCATCGGCATTTTCGGAAAATCTGTTGAGGACGTAGCTCTTGTCCTTGAGGTGATCGCCGGTCCTGACGAAGTCGACAGCACAGTTTCAAGAAAGCCTGTGCCGGAATATTCGAAAGACTTACAGCGCGCAAATGGCAAGGCGTACAAAGTAGCCTACGTGCGTGAGATAGAAAGTTCAGAAGGACTTCAACCTGAGATTAGGGAGAGTATCCTTTCTAAGATAAAAGAAATTAAGACGGCCGGTCACTCTGTAGATGTGATCGACTTTCCCTTGATGGAGTATGTACTACCAACGTACTACATACTTGCAACTGCAGAGGCCAGTTCAAATTTGTCACGTTATGATGGAGTTAGATATGGTTATCGGAGCGAGGGCGTTACTGACCTAAATTCCTTGTACAAGAAAAGCAGGTCAGAGGGATTCGGCAAAGAGGTTCAACGAAGAATATTGTTAGGCACATTCGTATTGAGCGCAAGTTATTACGACGCTTACTATACCAAGGCGCAAAAGGTAAGGCGTATTATTCGGGAAAAAACAAAAGAGATCCTGACACAATATGATTTTATCGTTATGCCTATAACACCAACGACGGCGTTTAAACTTGGCGAGCATACAGATAATCCCATCGAGATGTACTTGGCGGATCTTTTTTCCGTTCAGGCTAACGTAGCGGGAGTACCGGCCATAGCTATCCCTTGTGGAAAAGACAAACAAGGATTGCCAATTGGCTTACAAGTAATTGCAGATGACTTTGAAGAGTCCAAGCTGCTTCATTTCTCGAATTCACTGTTGAATTGATTGTGAGGAAGTGAATTCCTCACCAGAAGATATTTTTTTGTTCCACATATTTTTTTTATCGCAATGCGGAAACAGCGGACAATAACAAACATTTTGAAAGGAGTAACACTTCCACTCCTTTTCATTATTACGGCTTCGGCCTTTGCACAGGAGATTCAGCCTGATTCTGTCGTGGTGGATTCACTAGAAGTTGCCGTGGCAGAAGAGGATCACATGTATAAAGGTGATACTGCAGACTTTGTCTATTTTGTGTTGCCTTCAGACCTGGAGTATGTTCCAGGCGACGATGATCCATTGCTTGTGGCTGACCGCCTTGCTTGCATCGAACGGACCATGCCGCTGATCTACAATGAGCGCGTTCATTCCTTCATTAACTACTTCACGGTAAAGGATCGCGAATACACCCGCATGATGATGCGCAGAAAGAATTTATACTTCCCATTGTTCGAAAAGTATCTGGCAAAGTATGGTTTACCCGACGAGTTGAAGTACCTCTCCATCATCGAGTCAGGATTGAATCCTCGGGCCATTTCGAGAGTGCGTGCGGTTGGTCTGTGGCAGTTCATGTCAGCGACCGGACGATATTACGGACTTAACAATGATTGGTACATTGACGATCGTATGGATCCGGAAAAATCAACGGAATCAGCGTGCAGATATCTCCGCGACCTATACGGGATGTTCCACGACTGGGAGCTGGCCTTAGCGGCATACAATACAGGACCTGGCAATGTGAAGAGAGCAATCCGGAAATCAGGTTACAAGCGCTCATTTTGGGAAATCTATCCTAACCTTCCCCGAGAGACGCGATCCTATGTTCCTCAATTCGTAGCCATTACGTATGCGATGAATTATCTTGATGAGCACAACTTTTTTGATGAAGGCGAAGAAATGCTTCCTAGGTATGACACTATCCAGATCAATAAATTTCTTCACTTTGAAACGTTCGCTAACCTGACAGGAACTTGTGTGGAAGATCTTCAAAGGCTTAATCCATCAATACAGCGAAATGCGATTCCTGAGACAAGCAGAATCCAAACTCTATATGTACCGTTGGACGCTAAAATAAACCTTGAGATCAACAGGGTCGCTATCCTTGATTCAGCATCCCGTGTTGGCAGGAAAGAACTTGAAGTACTAGCCAAAAACACTGAGGGAAGTACTTATGGCCGAGACAGAGTAATTTACAAAGTTCGCAACGGAGATGTTTTAGGATCAATTGCTATCAGGCACGGCGTGCGGGTCAACGATCTGAAAAAATGGAACAACCTCCGTAGTAACACAATACATGTGGGTCAGCGTCTGAATATCTGGTCGCGTTCAAGCGCGAGTTCAACCACGGCTACGGTACTCGCATCGTCAAAGCCTAAGACGTCACTGCCTGTTATTCCGATCTCTGGTTCAAAAACATATACTGTACAGCCCGGTGATACCTTGTGGGACATTTCAAAAAAATTTGAGGGGTTGACCATCGAAAAAATAAAAAGTCTCAATAATTTAAATAACAGCCGATTGCAGCCAGGCCAGAAGTTGATTATCGGAATATGATTTGAGAAAGCGCTTGAGCGTCGGGAGCCGGACAGTCTTAATTTTTCAGAACCACCTCTGATCTTGCAACTCCAGCGAATTTAACCTGCGTGATTCTGCTTTAGGTAAATGCTGAAGCGTGTACCTTCGTTAACTCTGCTATTGATCTCTATCCGGCCACCAAGGGCGGTAAGTTGTGTTTTGACAAGATAGAGTCCCATTCCCTTTCCTTCTGTGTGAAAATGAAATCTCTTATAGAGATTAAAAAGGTGTTCCTTGTGCTTTTCAACGTCAATACCCAATCCATTGTCTTCAAACGTAATTAAACTATAGCCATCAACTGCTTTTGCCCTTATATGTATCTCTGGTGAGCGCTGGGGATGCCTGTATTTTATAGAATTACTTAGCAAATTGTAAAAAATGCTTTCCATGTAGGGAGGCAATGAAGTGACGTCATTGAGGGTAGTGAAGTCTGATGTTACTTTGGCTTTCGTTTCGGTTATTTCCGGCTCAAGAGTTGCCACCACTTTCTGAAGTAATGCCTCCAGCGCGATCTCACTGAGAACTTTGGTATTCATCTTTTGTATTCCCAGGATCAACGTAAGATCCTTTATTACCTGATCAAGATCCTGTGTTGATTTCACCATTAGTCTTACAATATCCGACGCTTCGCGGGGATCGTTGGTGAAATCAAGTATTGCAGACAAACCTATAAGCCTGGCCATCGGTGCGCGAAGGTTGTGCGATATGATGAACGCAAACTGCTCAAGCCTGGTGTTTTGCTCGATAAGCTCGAGGTTAGTTTGTTTCAAGTCTCTGGTTTGTCGGGCAACCTCAATTCCGAGCTCGTTGTTCTTTTGTTGAATGAGAAGGTTTTGTTCTTCAATGATTCGCTTCGCTTCTATTAAACTTTCGTTTTGTCTGGAAACGCTATTGCGCTGCAGTTCGATTTCTCGTTGTTGCAGGAGTAACTGCTCGTTGTAGGCTGTAATCTCTTCATTCTGCGCACTGATCTCTGAATTTTGTGTGAGAATCTCGTGGGTGCGTTCATACACAGTCTTTTCAAGCAGGCGATTTTGATTCCCCAGGATTCTCGCCTTTTCTTCCTCCGACCTTCTCAATTGCTCTGAAACAGAAAGACTACGTCTCGTGTAGTAAGCGGTATAAGCAAGTGTTGGTATTGCGATCACGAACAACAAAATCTGAAGCAAATAACTGTTATTCAATGCCGCCTCGTATCGCGTCTTTGCGTTAGTTGAAATGCCGTTCTCGAATTCATTTACAAGCGTTGAGAAAGCTTGATGTTGTTGCCATACACTGTATCCAGGATCCTTCGACAGTATATCAACAAATTGTTTCTGCTCGCCTTTCGATATCAAATCCAGCATGTGGCGTGCTACGTTGATGTACGCGTTCACCGAGTCCTTCAATTGATAATATTCCGCCATAGGAAAATCCTGAGATTTCAATGGATCTTCAAGCCGCGATATGGCAAGGGTATTATCCCTTATGGCATTGTTTGCTGCATTGAGAAAGTGGTCGCCTTTTACGAAGGTGTAACTCCTTATAGCAAGATCGAGGAGGTGAAGACTTCGTATAACATCAAGGGTGTTGAGTTTTATTCGCTCGGCGGTTTCTTGTTGTTCTTTATTCGAAGAAATAACCTGATTATTGAGATAGATAAGAAAGATGTTGCCGAGCAGGAGTAATCCCACCAGGGAAACAACGATATACAACAAATAACCTTTTAACCTTGACACCATCAATATTATCGCTTATAGCCCGTCGATTTTTTTATATATAACGAGTCTCTGCAAAATTATAATATAATATTTCTTTTCGCTTACCTTGTTATCTTTACCGAGCTAAATTATCGAGTTCATGTCCATTAAGATCAGAAAGCAGGATGCCTTGAATTATCACATGCAAGGTCAGCCTGGAAAGATTGAAGTCGTACCCACAAAAGTACTAAGTTCCCAATTAGATCTTGCCCTCGCCTATTCACCTGGTGTTGCCGAGCCATGTAAGGAAATTGCAGCCAACGTAGAAGACGTGTATAAGTATACAGCAAAAGGAAATCTTGTTGCAGTGATTTCGAATGGTACTGCTGTGCTTGGCTTAGGTAATATCGGCCCTGAAGCTTCTAAGCCCGTAATGGAGGGCAAAGGTGTGCTTTTTAAAAAATTCGCGGGTATCGACGTGTTTGACATTGAGATCGCCGAAGAAGATCCTGATGAATTCATTAAGATTGTGAAATCATTGGAGCCTACTTTTGGTGGCGTAAACCTGGAGGATATCAAAGCTCCTGAATGTTTCAAGATTGAAACTGAACTTCGGGAGAAAATGCATATACCGGTCATGCATGATGATCAGCATGGAACTGCAATCATTTCCGCGGCTGCGTTGCTGAATGCCCTTGAAATTGTAGGAAAAAAAATAGAAGAAGTTCAGATTGTTGTTAACGGTGCGGGTGCAGCAGCAATAAGCTGTAGCAAGCTTTACATTGCTCTTGGTGCTAAAAAAGAGAACCTCGTCATGTGCGACAGCAAAGGTGTTCTTGATGAAGCCCGTACAAATCTCGATGATATCAAAAAACAGTTTGTTACGAAGCGCAAGGTTGCAAGTTTACAGGAAGCAATGAAGGGCGCCGATGTATTCATCGGCCTTTCAGTGGCGGACGCCATAACACCTGAAGATCTGAATAACATGTCAAATGATCCGATCGTTTTTGCATTGGCTAACCCAGATCCCGAAATCACATACGATCTCGCCATGAAAACAAGGCCTGACATTATTATGGCAACGGGCCGATCGGATCATCCTAACCAGGTCAACAACGTGCTTGGCTTTCCTTACATCTTCCGTGGCGCGCTCGACGTACGTGCGACTGAAATCAATGAAGCCATGAAACATGCAGCGGTTCATGCGCTTGCTGAGTTAGCAAAAGAGGCCGTGCCCGATATGGTAGTAAAGGCATATGGAACAGATAAGATCAGGTTTGGCCGCGATTACCTCATTCCGAAGCCACTCGATACACGATTGATCACTACGATTTCTCCTGCGGTCGCCAAAGCTGCTATTGCCTCAGGCGTAGCAAAAAATCCTATTACGGATTGGGAAGCGTATCACGGCGAGCTTCAAAAGCGTATCGGCATTGATCAAAAGCTGATGTCTCGTGTTATCGAGCGCGCGAAAAAACAACCGAAGCGTGTGGTCTTTACGGAAGCCACTCACCATAAAATACTTAAGGCGGCACAGATACTCCGTGATGAAGGAATCGCTCATCCTATCCTTCTTGGAAATAAGAAGGAAATCCTAAGTCTCATAGAAGAACACAAGCTCGACCTGCAGGATTGTCCTATCATTTATCCACGCGACGAGGACGAAACCGTGTATCGTTATGCGGAAGTACTTTACAAGAAACGTCAGCGTAAAGGTCTTACTTATCAGGATTGCCTCCGCCTTATGCGCGAGCGTAATTATTTCGCAGCTATGATGGTAGAACATGGCGACGCTGATGCGTTGGTAAGTGGGTTAACGAAGGACTATCCCAAAACCATTTTGCCATCTCTTCAGACGATAGGGACTGCAGCTGGAGTAAACCGCGTGGCGGGTATGTATATCATTCACAATAAACGCGGCACTTTCTTTTTTGCTGATACTACTGTTAACGTAGATCCCGATGCGCAACAGCTTGCAGAAATTATTGAGCTCACGGCGAGAGGAGTGAAATTTTTTGATATGAATCCACGCATTGCAATGCTATCGTATTCAAACTTTGGCTCTTCGAAGGGCGAGATACCAGAAAAAGCCAGAGAAGCAGTACGGTTGGCGAAACTGAAAAACCCGGATTTGGTGGTCGAGGGGGACATACAGGCCAACGTCGCGCTAAATACCTTAATCCAGCAGGAGACTTTTCCGTTTAGCGCCCTTTCTAAAGAAGGTGCCAACACGCTGATTTTTCCAAACCTTGCGTCGGGCAATATTGCCTATAAGCTGCTTATGGAAATCGGTGGAGCCGAAGCTATAGGTCCGATCCTTTTGGGGATGAAAAAACCGGTTCATGTCCTTCAGCTTGGCAGTTCGATCCGTGAAATTGTGAACATGGCGGCTATTGCCGTTGTTGATGCGCAACTGCACGACCAGGATGATCATCTTTAGGTTAATCGGCATACTCATGTTATTTGCAAGCCGGGATTATTTTTTTAAATTTTTATTGCTAATTAGCGCCTTGCTATAACCCAGGACGGTGGGTTTAATTTTAGATGGTGTAACCGCTGAAAACACTCAGTGATCGCAGCGGATTTTTTGCCTTCGTTTTAACTAGTTATTCACCGGCAGACCCTGGTATTTAAGGACGTAATTGCACAACGATAACGCTGTTTATGATTGCATTCCTGAAAGGAAAACTAGTACATCTGGAACCAACACAAATTGTTGTTGATGTAAATGGTGTAGGCTACCAGCTGCAGATTTCACTGCAGACTTTCTCAGACATCAAAGAGCAGGAAAATATCATGGTACATACGCATTTGGCCATACGGGAAGATGCGCATGTTTTATTTGGCTTCAGCAATGAAGCGGAAAAAAAATTGTTCCAACAGCTGATCTCTGTCAACGGAGTGGGACCCAGCACCGCCATCATCATGTTATCGTACATGAACAGCAATGAATTGAAATCCGCAATAATACGTGAGGACGCAGCGGCACTTCAATTGATCAAAGGTATCGGTGGAAAGACCGCTCTTCGGGTGATAATAGATCTGAAAGACAAGCTTAAGAAAGAGACGTGGGATGATACGCAGCCAGCTATTTCCATAGGTGCCCACAATATGGTGAGGAAGGAAGCGTTATCTGCTTTACTCATGTTGGGTTTACCTAAAGCGGCAGCGGAGAAAAGTGTGGATAGCGTCCTGAAAAAATCAGGAAATACCATTACATTAGAAGATTTAGTTAAGCAGGCCCTTAAAAACGCATAGCACGTTTGACTGTCTTTACACACAAGAATCAGGTTGCTTTTACGCTTAGCCGAATGTTTGTTGTGTGGCTGAGTTTTCTATTCATGCCCGATGAGGTGTATGGTCAGGACCAGTCGCGTCCAAGTGCGGCAGACACGACGGGCAATCAATCTTACACTCCAACCCGTAGACCGACATACCGCCCCAGTGACAGGTACGGCGATCCCTTTTCAAACACAACTTCTCAGTCACCTCTATATCTCAAGGACCCCAATCAAATGAAGCTTGACGTAGAGATTGATACGGCAGGCAATTACACCATCTTTGAAAAGATTGGTAATCTGAATTACAGACCTACCTCCAGTATGACGTTTGACGAGTTCAAACAATACCAGGACCGACAGATATTAAAAGGCTACTGGCAAGACAGGGCACGGGCACAAGACGGTGAAAGTGCCGTTAGCGGCCGCAGCCTTATTCCAAAGATCTTTATAAGTCCTGTACTTGACCGCATCTTCGGTGGAAGCTATGTCGAACTTATACCACGCGGTTTTGTAACTCTCGATTTTGGTGGAGCTTTTCAAAAAATTAATAACCCTGCTATTCCCATAAGACAACAACGCAACGGTGGGTTCGAGTTTGATCAACAAATCAACATGAGCGTAATCGGAAAGATTGGTGAGAAATTGGCAGTAACGGCAAACTTCGACAACAACAACTCCTTCGATTTTCAGAACAACATGAAGGTCGAATACACGGGATTTAAGGAAGATATTCTTCAAAAGCTTGAGATCGGTAATGTGAGCCTTCCGCTCAACAATACACTAATCCAAGGAGCGCAGAATCTTTTTGGAGTAAAGGCAAAACTCCAGTTCGGAAAACTGGATGTCACCGCTATCGCTACCACACAACGTGGCAAGACCGCTTCCATTAATCTCGGAGGCCAAAACAATGCGGGCGGACAGGGCCGGCCTTTCGAGATCATTGCTTCAAATTACGACGAGAACCGTCACTTTTTTCTAGGTCATTATTTCCGAGATCATTACAGGCAGTGGATAATCAATCCTCCACAGATAATTTCAGGAGTAAACATCACGCGCGTTGAGGTGTACATTCTAAACAGAAACAACGA
>DATHIE010000034.1:0-7113 GCA_035316905.1 Chryseolinea sp.
TCTTCTCCTCGCCCGGAACAATGTAAATAAGCTGAGTTACATAAATCATTTGGTGCTTTGTTTCTGATGAACGTTACAAACAAATCATGGCCGTTGACCAACAAGTTCTTCGTTGTCTTCAATCAATTTCTTAATCTGTTCCACTGCGGTCTTTATGCCGTTGAAAAAATCTCCGTCCCTGAATCGCGGACCCATGTCGTCTCTACAGATCTCGTCGGCAATTTCATCTTTAATTATTTTTTCGAGGCCGTAACCTACTTCGATCCTCATTTGATGGTCTCTGGCTGCTACCATAATCAAGACCCCATCGTCGTAATCTTTACGTCCCAACTGCATTTCGTTCGCCATTCGCAGTGAAAGATCATTTATAGTTTGTCCCCCAAGTGACTCAAGTGTCAACACAACTATCTGTGACCCAATGTTGGTTTCAAGGTCCTTAATGATGGCGTAAATAGTGTCCTCCTGTTCTGGAGTTAACAAGTTGCCATCGTCCATGATCCGCTGCTCCTTTGTTACTTCGCGGACGTCTTCAGTTTTTTTACACGCATATGAAATCGTGAGTAAGGACAGAACGGATATAAGGGAAAGCAGTCTCATGATCTGATGGTCGCGAATTTGCCCGGACGTTAGAGCCCGAAGTTAATTCTTTACCCTACACCTTGCAACGGCTGCAATCAATTCGATATGCTGACCGCCTTCCTTAGGTATTCGCTGGACTCGAGTTGTTGTAACATAAAATCAGCGACATCTGCCCTTGCAATCTTCAGATTCAGGGACTTGTAGCTGCCATCGAAGCCAACGCTATAATTCCGCGTTATTCTGCCGTCGATAAATGCACCGGGCCGGACAATAGTATAATCCAGACCGCTCCTTAATAAATGTTGTTCTTGTAATTCATGGTCTTGAAACGCCTTCTTCAACAGAAGGCCAAACATGATGTGCTTCCAGAAAAAGTTAAGATTACCCCGGCTCTCACCCAGCCCTAGGGTAGTTTGGCAAATGACCCTGGTAACTCCAGTCTTTTTCATGGCAGAGATGATATTCTTTGTACCTTCTGCACGCACTATGCCTTTGTTACCATCACCGATGGCACACAATACGCTATCCTGTTGGCGGATTGCAGATTCGACCGTTGTAGAATCACAAATATCTCCCTTTAAAATTTTTAAGCCTGGACGGCTCAATGACGACAATTTTTCGGGATTGCGTGTGAACGCCGTCACGTTGTGTCCCCTGTCTAAAGCCTGATTTAAAATTTGGGTTCCCACACTACCGGTGGCTCCGAATACGATTAATTTCATAAGCATAAAAGTTTATGCTTCAAAATTCTTCATATAGTGTCCAGAAAAATAGTAAAAAACCGACAGTCCTACTTTTTTGAAAAGCCTTTTGGTGTCTTGCCTGTGAAGACTTTGAAAACTTTGATAAAATGTGACTGGTCCACGAAACCGTTTTGATAGACTATGTCCGTGAGTTTATTAAAATCCTTTACGGTCAATTGTTCAAGCGAGGACTGGAACTGAATGATCTTTGCAAACTGTTTGGGCGAAACTCCCGTTTCACTCGTAAACCTGCGCTCCAGTGTTCTTTCATTCACCTTTATTTTCCTGCACAGGTCTTTGATAGACAATTGTCCTTTGTTATCCATCGACAGCTGAAGAGCTTGTTTTATCTTAAAGTCAAGCGTCTGTCTTTTTGCTTCGAAAACTGAAGACAGAAAGGCGGTAATTAATTCTATCCTGCGTTCGGTTGTATTGCTTAGTGGTAACTGAGAACTAGTGGCGCTTATCTCTGTATCATTCAATTGTTGCAAATCATAACAATTGTCGTTGATGGTTTTTGGATCGATGTTAAAAAATCTTTTGAGGATAAACGGGTATAGCTGAAATACGATCATTTTGTAACTTCCCTCAAATACAACCTCAATAGGACTAATGGTCTGCCCGTAAATAAAGAAGGGAGGCATTATTTTATCTTGAGGAAAAACAGTCATTCCTTTGACGGCTTCGTAGTAAATAAGTCCGGGGAAGCCATCAGCGAAAAATGGAAGTATTGTTCTCTGTTCCTCGTTGTTTTCTTCAAAGACCCAAATGCTTTTGACAAATAGGGAAACAGATTTATCTGGATTGATGTTTTGGAAATTCATCGAACGTTGCGGCTTGTCGGCTTGAATTGTTGTTATTGAAACTTAACGCAAGTCCACGTCAGTTCCATACAACGTTCATCACCGACGTACCCTACTCCTGATTGTTTGATATACTTCTCTGCAATCTTGATGTTTCGGATCACCATGGTGAACTCTTTGCCGTACGGTACGCCTTTGAGGAAATTTGCGTTTTCAATGTTTGCAAATCCGAAGAAGCCATCTGCCAGGCCTAATTTTTTTATACCTGCTCCGCCGCATTGAGCAATTGCTTCGATCAATATAGTGCCAGGCACAAAATCAAACTCAGGGAAACTTCCTCGCAGAAATTGATCGGCATCTGAAAAGGTCTTTATACCAACTATCTCTTCGGCAGTTGCGGAAACGATCTTGTCGAGGTACAAGAAAGGATCTCTATGAGGTATGAGGGTTTCGATTTCTTTCATTGGTGGTAATTTAAGCAAATCTGTTGTTTGGGGTGTGAGTGTGGGTGGGTTAACCGCAAAGACGCTAGGACGCAAAGGCAGCGGTTCTAATTCGGTCCACGCTTCACACTATACGAGATCGCTATTTCTTACTTTCAGATTTCTCGCTCTTGCCGAGAGGCAGTTCGACGTTCTCACTCCAGAGGTACTTGTTGAACCATTGCCAGTTGTGCCATGTAGCAGCAAGACGTTCTTTAGGTTTGTTGATGCCGTGGCCAAAACCCTTGTATACGATCAGCTCGCTTGCCACTCCTACGTCGCGAAGACCCTGAAGAAGTTCGTACGCATTTGCGATTGGAACGCGTTTGTCGAATTCACCGTGCTGTATCAAAGTGGGCGTCTTCGCATTGTTGATGTTGGTCATTGGAGAAGTTTTTTTGTAAATCTCCTCATCTTTCCACGGCGTAGCTTTCAGGTATTGACGAGTGAAGGGATGAATATCAGTGTTAACATAGTATGTCATCCAGTTTGAAATTCCTGCACCCACTGAAATCGCTTTGAAGATGTCGGTGTTCGTAGTCAGGTACGCCGAGATGTACCCACCCTGGCTCCATCCCATACATCCCATTCTCGATTTGTCGATCATGCCTTTTGATTCAAGATAATCTACTCCTGCAAGCACATCCCATGCATCTCCCACACCGAGGTTCTTAACATTGAGTGACCGGAACGCCTCGCCATATCCGGCTGAACCACGGTAGTTAACGCGCAACACCAGGCTGCCTTTGTCCAGCCATTGCAGTACCGGGTACACATAACCCGGGACAGGCGTAGGCGTGTCTATTCCCGTAGGGCCACCGTGGATCATGACGAGAAGAGGATACTTCTTTGATGCATCAAAGTCTTTTGGTTTGTGCAGGATACCTTCGATCGTTGCACCGTCTTTGCTCTTCCAGGTTACAACCTCACTTTGCGCCACCTTCCATCCAACAAGCTGTGCCGACATGTCGGTGAGCTTCTGGGGTTTCGGCGACGCAACATTTGTTATGAATACTTCCGTGAGCTGATCTCCATTTCTTGCCGTAATCGCAAGCTTGTCACCGGATAGAGAGAACGTGGTGCCGTAGATCTGTTCTGGTGTGTTGAGAAAGACAGAATGAGTTCCAGTTTTCGGATCAATCCTGTACATTGGCCGCCTGGTTTTATTCCAGATCGATGCATAAATGCCAGAAGGTAGCCAGTCAAGTCCGCCAATGTCCTCATCGAGATCCTTTGCCAGTTGTCGCACAACCTTCGACTGCAGATTTACCACATACAATTTCGAATTCGTGTAGAAATTTGAAACGCTGTCGTCGAGGTTTGTTGAGTAGAGGATTTCCTTTCCGTCAGGTGACCAGTCCTCGAGTCTATCTGAACTTCTATTTGTAGCTACCGGCATTATCTTCTTTGTGGCGATCTCCACGATTGAAACATCCGACTTTACAAATGAATTGATCAAAGGATCGGGTTGTTCCGTGAAAGCTACTTTCGTTCCATCCGGCGACACCTGGAAACTGTTCACTGTAAATTTGCCATCTGTAATCCTGGTTGCTTTTGGCAGTTCTAAGCATCCGGCTTTCACTTTCAATGAGTCGGTGGACTCATAACAAGGTCGCTCTGTAGGATCAGGTAGTTCCGGTTTGAACTCAACCTGCCAGATATGTGAAAGGGTAAAGTCCTTATCATCTGTTTCAAATCCACCGTATCTCTTTTCTCTTTCCTTTTTGTTCTTGTCCTCTTTTTCAGGTTTTGACAGAATGAAGCTCTTGCCCGATGGATGCCATTCGAATGAGTTAACTCCTTCCTCTTCTTTCGTGACAACGCGCGCTTCTCCACCTTCGGTCCTTATCACATAGATCTGATTCTTGTTGCCACGATCCGACAGGAAGGCAATCCATTGCCCATCGGGAGAGAACGATGCGGCATTGCTGCCGTCGCTTGGATTATTGGTAAGCTGGAATGGCGTCTTTCCATCCTTGCTCAACCAAAGTTCCGTATCGAAGCGATTTTCATTCCAGTCTGTTGTTTGAATTGTAATCGCCACATGCCGTCCGTCATTTGAAATGGCTATACCGTTTACACCACGCAGTGAGATGACTTCTTCAAAGGTTGGGACATGTTGTGCGTTCGCCGTAGTGACGATAAGGAACAAAAGCAAGGGAATGTGTTTCATGTACTGAGAAGATATAACTACAAATAAGTGAAATAATTATTGCTTGACAAGTTACTTTCAACGAATGGGTACCACTTATTGTGGTGGCAGTTCCACTAGTACAAAAGGAGCGTTTTTGTAACTCGTATTTTTAATAGAAAATGATTGACTCTTTTTAATTACAAAAAAGGATCCAGGCTTAAGAGTTTGATAACCAGTTTTGCCATTTTGTTTCGTTTGCATTGTCGCGACATTTAGTGAGACTAAAATCATTGATTGTTTCTTATTCTTTATCATGAATGTAGTTCCCTCTAACATAGTAAGTCGATATGTCCTTACCCAATTCGTGTCAATCTCTAGTTCAAGATTTGGCATGGCTAATGGCGTTTTATCAAAAACAGTATCCTTCAACAGTAGTTCTACATCCATAACGTTAAAAGTGTCTTTGTCAGCGTTCCATACGCGATGAGTACGAATATTAGGTGACGTTAAATTTTCAAAAAGGATGGTTCCCGAAATAGATTTGCCATTTGAAGCTTTTCCCCCTTTAAGCTGCGAACCAGTGTTTGTGTCGGAAAGCCTGATAAACAAAGATGGTGTAGTGTGAATATGATATTGAGAAGTGTCACCCGGAGGAATTAGAACGTTCAGGATTCGTATTTCTTTATTTTGAAATACTATATGATGACGAGGTTCTTCATGTACCGGTACTTGTCCCGATAAATTGGTTAGTTTAAGTATCACGACAACAAAGAATAATTTTCTTTGAAGAGCCAATTTTAGATGATTCATAATTTATTAGACGAGCTGAAGAGTCCTTTTTGGTTTTTATCGTTTATCTAATTGCTTGAAATGAGTCCACGGATTGAAAATACCCAACAACAATAACTAGCATCAGTGGAATTGTCATTGGCATCTTGAAAGTATTTCAATTTATTCGTTACGTCGACCGCATTTTGCGTGGAAATTAATATTAAGTGCCAATACCGGCATATGGCGGATACTCACGCGAAATTTCTGTTCAAATATATAGATTCCCCTCCCTCTCCGCCACTCCAAGTGCTTTCCCCTCCTTATTCCTTCGCTTCTTCTTCATCCTCCTCCTCTTCCTTATTCTGTACCATTTCTATCCTTATCTCGTTGTCCATGTATCTCTCCCGATTGTTTACGTTTCCGGTGACGGCCAGTCCAAAACTTGCCATTACAACTAACAGGACTATGAACAAAAATCGTAGTCCTCTCTTGAACCTCTCCATTTTGTTAAAAAGTTGATACTGGTCACAATGACCCGTGATGAATAATGTATGATTATTGATGTGTGAGCCGGGTGGTTACCACTGGCTGATGAGGAAGATTATCCTCTTGAATCGTCCGTGGCGGACGCTTCAGAATTGTAGGTGAAATAGTGTATCAGGAACTGTTTATCGTCAATAGCGCAATTTCCGAGGGTGCCTTTGAACTTGACTTCTATTTGTAGTTCGAATTGGCAAAGACGAGAATAAAAATTTTTTGTCTGATCAGAGAATACAAAATGGCCGGGACCGTCATGATTGACTCCAAAGTGAACCGACTTTTCATCGCTGGCCCGGCTGGTATGCTTTAATTCTGTCCGGGTCGGCTCTTTTGAGAACGATTTAGGCTGGGAAACATAAGGTGAAAACGAAATGACGCTCAAAACCAGGATGGCGTTCATTACCCACCCTAAAAGTCGTCTTCGAATCACGTTGTTTCCAGATTTTTGCATTAGTATTCAAATATACGTTTTTCCCGCACGCTGGTTTGCGTATTGGCAAAACGTTGCATTCCAGCCCGATTTAACCCCGGTTTACGTCTTTTGGAATCCCAAATATCACAGAATCGGGTTGGGGTTCTCTCACCCAAGAGTTGTTTGTTCAATCTGTCAATTTTCCTTGTACATCTGCCGGATGTACTTCACAGGAGCACTGCCATAGCTGAGGAATTTTTCATGAAACTCTTTGAGATTGAACTGGTCACCCATCGTTTTCTTCAGCTCTTCCCGGAATTCAAAGATCTCCCAATAGCCTGTAAAGTAGGAACAGAGTTGCACCTGTGTAAGCGAAACACGACGCCACTTTCCTTCAGCCTCAGCCTGCTGTTGGAAGGCTTCATCCACTAGCAAATGCATCGCATCATCCTTGCTCATGTTGCGTGTATGCACGCTGATATCTAAGATCGTGTTGCACGTAACGCGTAGATTCCACTTGTAATACATCAGCCACATTTCGGGAGAATTATTTCCATAACCATTCTCCAGCATCATGATCTCTGTGTAAACGGCCCATCCTTCCACCATCGCTCCGTTACCCAGGACCGACTTTATTATACTTGGTGAT
>DATHIE010000035.1:0-7652 GCA_035316905.1 Chryseolinea sp.
TTATTCGATTAACAGCACTGGCGCTAATATCCTGGCGGGAGATCATCTGACGTTCAATTGGGTGAATATTCTCAAGCCGATCGAAAAGGATCTCACCGATTCTCGCGAGCAATCTACAATCACTTACTATTCTTCAGAAGATGGGTTTGACGAACTAAACCAACGATCTACCGACAAAGAAACGGAGATGTTTGCCACTCCACTTCGATGGGTTACTATAAAGGAAAAGTTCTTCCTTTCATCCATCATCGCGCACAATGATTTTTCAGGCGGAGAAGTTGAAACGTCTGTCAATACAAGTGATACAAGTGTTGTCAAGCGGGCGAACGTAAAACTTTTCATTCCCACCAAACAGATAACGGACGGAAAAGCACATTTCAAGTTTTACTTCGGACCAAATGACTATCAGCAGATCGGCAAGGTCGCTGACAACTTCGCGAAGAATGTCTATTTAGGATTTCCGCCTGTCTATTGGATAAACAAGTTTGTAATCTTTCCCGTGTTTCATTTTCTCACGCAGATCATTTCAAACTATGGTCTCATCATCATCATCCTTGTGATCCTGCTTAAACTTGTATTGTTCCCCTTGTCGTACAAGTCGTACCTAAGCATGGCGAAGATGAAGGTGCTGAAACCTGAGTTGGACGAAATCAAGGAACGCGTCGGTGAAGACATGACAAAGGTGCAGCAGGAACAGATGAAGCTTTATTCACAGGTTGGCGTAAACCCAATCAGCGGCTGTATACCTGTGTTATTGCAAATGCCGATCCTTTTTGCAATGTTCTATCTCTTCCCGGCAAGTATTGAATTGAGGCAACAACATTTCCTCTGGGCCGAAGACCTGTCTACGTATGATTCTCTTATCAGGCTACCGTTCGAAGTCCCATTCCTTGGAAGTCACTTGAGTCTTTTCACGCTGTTCATGACTATTTCAACCCTGATTTATACCTGGCAAAATAACCAGATATCATCGGTTCAGGGTCCCATGAAGTCAATGTCGTATATCATGCCCGTTATCTTTCTGTTTGTATTGAACAGGTTCTCAGCCGGTCTTACGTTTTACTATTTCGTGTCAAACCTCGTGACCTTTGCTCAGCAAGCCATCATCCGTCGCTTTGTTGACGAAGACAAGATTAAAGCGATCATGGAAGAGAACAAGAAAAAGAACGCTGTGAGCGGTGGAAAGAAGTCTAAGTTTATGAGTAAGCTGGAGGATGCAATGAGAGCCAGCGAAGATGCTCGCAAAAAAGCTGACGACGATCGCAAAAAGAAAAAGAATAAGTAAGGGCGTATTCATTGTTCTCTGTATAAGGAGTTTACAGCAATAATACCTGTGCAAATGGCCTATTGGTCAACATTGAACTGTTAGCCGATTGTGCAAGAATTGTGGATAATCTGTTTCACGCTGTTCCACGGCACCCTGCCTTTTACCCTATATTTGCAGCCCCCTCCCGATAGGGATTGGGGCTTTATTTTTTAAACGTCATTGAGGCACTAATGGGAAAAATTATTGCAATTGCTAATCAAAAAGGTGGAGTAGGTAAAACAACGTCGGCTATAAACCTTGCCGCCAGTCTCGCGGTGTTGGAATGCAGGACACTACTTGTCGATGCCGATCCTCAGGCGAACTCAACATCAGGACTCGGAATAAACCCAAAAGATATACGCCAGGGTATTTACGAATGTATGGTTGACGGCGTTAATCCAAGAGATGCCATCGTTAAGAATGAGTTGAAATTCCTGGAGGTGCTACCCTCCCACATCGACCTAGTCGGGGCGGAAGTTGAAATGGTTAGCATTGAACGACGCGAGGAAAAGATGAGAGATTCATTAGTAAAAATCAAAGACGACTATGACTTTATAATAATAGACTGTTCACCTTCATTGGGTCTAATCACCATTAATGCACTAACAGCCGCTGATGCAGTGATCATACCCGTGCAGTGCGAATATTTTGCACTCGAAGGACTGGGCAAGCTTTTGAACACGATCAAGATCATTCAAACGCGGCTCAATCCCAAACTTGAAATAGAAGGCATATTATTAACGTTATATGATTCACGGACCAGTCTGGGGAACCAGGTTGTCGAAGAAGTTCGAACTCACTTTTCAAAAATGACGTTCAAAACTATTATCCCCAGAAATGTAAAGCTTAGCGAATCACCGAGTTTTGGTTTGCCTGTAATCGTTCATGATGCTGAAAGCAAAGGAGCAATCAGTTACCTGAACCTGGCGCATGAAGTATTGGCTAAAAATGGAATGTCGAAATGAGTAAAAAGAAAGCATTAGGCAGAGGACTTAGCGCACTATTGAGCGACAGCCCTGCGGATGAAAAACTGGAAGTCGATAGTTATCCTATAAGTTCAACTGCCGCAAGCCATAAGACTCCAACGGCGGGCACTATGGAGATCCCCCTGGAAGAAATTGAGGTCAATCCATTCCAGCCGCGATCGCATTTTGATCAGGAAGCACTCCTCGAGCTTGCCGAATCTATCCAGGTACACGGCATAATACAACCGATCACAGTCAGGAGACTGACAGATCATCAATATCAGCTTATCTCTGGTGAACGACGTTACCAGGCCTCCAAACTTGCGGGTCTAAAAGCAATTCCTGTATACGTCCGATCTGCCAATGATCAGCAGATGCTGGAAATGGCGTTGATTGAAAACATTCAACGCGAAAACCTAAACGCCATTGAAATCGCGTTAAGCTATCAGCGGCTGATGTCCGAATGTAGTCTCAAACAAGAGGAGCTTGGAGAGAGAGTTGGTAAGAACCGCACAACAGTGACCAATTACCTTCGACTACTAAAACTTCCACCTGATATCCAGATTGCCGTTCG
This sequence comes from Chryseolinea sp., assembly GCA_035316905.1. Taxonomy (GTDB): domain Bacteria; phylum Bacteroidota; class Bacteroidia; order Cytophagales; family Cyclobacteriaceae; genus Chryseolinea. The sequence continues at coordinate 2,846 of DATHIE010000035.1, forward strand.
TGATAATAAACTTTCCATGGGTCACGCGAGGGCCATTATCAACGTGGAGAATCCGGACCAACAACTTTATATCTTCAAAAAGACCCTGAGTGAAGACCTTTCCGTTCGAAAGGTGGAAGAACTCGTACGCGACCTGGCACAGAAGAACGAAGCAAAAAAAGAAAGCCAGGCAACAGCAACATCACCCGCCTCCAGGGAAATTGCGCAGCTTCAAAGTCGACTTTCTTCACACTTTGGCACGCGTGTTGTCGTGAAAAGCGATGGTAAGAAGGGTGATATTAAAATTCCCTTTTTATCTGTAGAAGACCTAAACCGAATACTTGATATTTTGAAAATCTATTCGTAGGTCATGAAATTTTTCACACCTTCGTTGAATAATGAAAAGACTGTTTCTCGTGTTGTTTGCAATGGTGATTGTGCTAACCACATCTGGTCAGGATTCGGTCGCAGTCTCTACAGGTGATAGTTTGATCGTCGAAGGCCGTGACACGTTGGCGTTGGAGTCTTATGCAACCCGCTTTGATCCAAGGAAAGCACTGCTTTATGCAGCCGTCATTCCAGGACTTGGCCAGATCTATACCAAAAAATACTGGAAGCTTCCCCTTGTTTACGGTGGCATGATCGTCCTTGGATACGCTATAAATTTCTATCAAGACGGATATACAACCTATAAAGCCAAGCTATACTGGAACCTGGAAAATGGATATGAGGCAGATGATGCCGTCGCGCCAGATGATAGTTATACAACAGCCAACTACCGGCATATCGTTGACGAGTATAAACGTGAACGCGATTTTATGATTATTCTTATGGGCGGTATGTATTTACTACAGATGATCGACGCCCATGTAGACGCACACTTAAAAGAATTCGATCTTAATCCAAAGCTACAATTGTCTGTAAGACCCACCGCAGAACAGAATGACCTCATCGGACGACAGTCAGGTGTTTCGCTGATCCTGAAATTTTAAGTTACAAGGGAAGTTTTCAAACTCAGTTTAAAAAATGCATTTTTGGTTTTGTTGAACACAGAAATGTACCTTGTTTGGCTTTAACATTAAATCCTCTGGAACATGAACATTATTTTGCTTGGCTATGGAAAAATGGGGAGAACGATTGAGAAAATTGCCATCAACCGTGGGCATGAGATCAGTGCACGCATCGATGTCGATAACCAGAGTGACTTAGACGATGCTGAAGGTGATATTGCTATAGAGTTCTCGCACCCCGACGCTGCATTCAACAACATCACCAGATGCCTGGTGCGCAAACTTCCTATCGTATGTGGTACTACAGGATGGCTTAACCGGAGATCTGAAATTGAAGACCTGTGCAAGCAGGTTAACGGGACTTTTTTTTATGCTTCCAATTATAGCTTGGGTGTTAACCTGTTTTTTAAGTTAAACGAATACCTCGCCAAAATGATGAATGGCTTTCCAGAGTATGATATCATGTTGGATGAAATTCATCATATGGAAAAGAAAGATGCGCCCAGCGGTACCGCTATTTCCCTTGCTGAAGATATCCTGAAGAACGTTTCGCGAAAAAAATCCTGGGTGAGCAAGAAAGCGACTAAGCCGGAGGAACTGTACATCGGATCATTCCGTATCGACCAGGTCCCTGGAACCCACGTCGTCAAATACGAGTCCCCTATCGACGATATTGAAATAAAGCACACAGCCCATTCCCGGGAGGGTTTTGCTATTGGGGCTGTCCTGGTTGCCGAATGGGCGCAAAACAAGACGGGGATACTCTCCATGGACGATTTCCTCAAATTCTAGCGTAAGTTCTTTTTAAACCCTCTAAATGCCCCTTCAGGGGACTTACTCCTCAATCTTTCATTGCTCATTGCTCCTTGCTCACTGTTCATTGTTCATTATTTTCCCTTTATTTGCACCGTTTTTTGTATAGAATTAATAGTTATGAATTGGAAGTTTTGGACTAAGAAATCAGAAGAAGAGCGCAAAGAAGTGCCTAAATCAAAGGCGCGCGAGTGGTGGGACGCCGTCCTATTTGCCGTTATAGCAGCAACCCTCATCCGGTGGCTGATCATGGAGGCGTACACTATCCCTACCCCTTCAATGGAAAACTCGCTTCTGGTAGGAGATTTTTTGTTTGTCAGCAAATTCCACTACGGAACGCGCACCACAACAACTCCTCTCCAACTTCCGCTTACACATCAAAAGATCTGGTTTACTAATATTCCCTCTTATCTTGAATGGATAAAACTTCCACAGTACAGGCTTCCTGGCATCAGTAATGTGAAACGCAGCGACGTTGTTGTGTTCAACGTTCCCCCGAGAGCCTTGAATGAAGGCATAGATTACCCGGTTGATTTAAAAACCAATTATATAAAACGTTGTGTTGGCCTGCCCGGTGATATTTTGATCATAAAGGACAAGCAAGTATATGCGAATGGCCAGGCACTCGAGAACCATCCAGAAATGCAATACAGTTATATTATTACGTCTGACGGACCGATTAGTGAAAGGAATCTTTCAAAGCTCGGACTTGGCCCGGAAGATTATAATGTATATGGACGCACTGAAGACGGTAAGTTTGTTTACCTGATGTGGTTGACAGCGGAAAAGGCAACGGAAATAAAAGCCCTATCGTACATTAAGTCCGTCGAGATTGAAAATAAGACTGAAGACGATGGACTTCTACCCTACTCTTCCTACTACGACTGGTCTGGAGTGGGTAAAAAATATTCAAGCTGGTCAGCCGACAACTTTGGACCTCTGTGGATTCCAAAGAAAGGAGAAACCATTGCCATCAATGATTCGACGCTTGCTTATTACGGCACAACGATCAGGTTGTACGACCACAATAAAGACGTAAAGTTCGAGGGTGGAAAGCTTATAATAGACGGAAAGGAAGTCACTGAATACACTTTCAAACAAAATTACTATTTCATGATGGGAGATAACCGTCACAATTCACTGGACTCTCGCTTCTGGGGATTCGTGCCGGAGGATCACATTGTTGGAAAAGCATTTTTTATCTGGTTGTCAATCGACAAGAATGCTGACTTAATACATAAGGTCCGGTGGAGAAGGTTCTTTAATTTGATCCGATAACACTGGCTGGCCTCTGCGCCCGCCCCTCCCGATGCATCGGGATCGGCGGTGAAATGCATTTGGACGTTATGCACAAAATATCCAATCAGCCATCGACCATGGACTATTGACTCTCAGAAGAATAACTACGGATCACCAAATCCTACCATTTAATTTCAGCTATCCCTTTATTCTTCAAGTATTCATTGGCCTTGCTGAAATGTTTACAGCCGAAGAAACCGCGGTCAGCTGAAAAAGGTGATGGATGTGCGGAGCTAAGAACCAGATTCTTTTGGCTGTTGATGATTTCGCCTTTCTTTTGAGCATAAGCACCCCACAACAGATAAACTACATTTTCCTTTTCGTCTGAGATCTTTTTGATAGTTGCATCTGTGAAAATTTCCCATCCTTTGTTTTGATGAGATCCAGGTGATGCAGAACGAACAGTAAGCGTAGCGTTGAGTAGTAACACTCCCTGCGTTGCCCAATGTTCAAGATCTCCTGACTGCGGGATTGGCTTGCCTATGTCTTTGTGAAGTTCTTTAAAGATGTTTATCAACGAAGGCGGCATTCTAATTCCATCCCGAACCGAAAAGCAAAGTCCGTTTGCCTGGCTTGCTCCGTGATAAGGGTCCTGACCAATAATAACGACTTTGACATCGTCGAAATCACAACAATCAAATGCGCGGAAGATCTCTTTGCCTGGTGGATAAACCGTTTGCGTCTGGTATTCCTGCTTTACAAAGTCAATTAGCTGTGTGAAGTAAGTTTTATCGAATTCGTCGTTGAGTCTTTTCTTCCAGCTGGGTGCAATTTTAACATCCATACAACTCAAAACTACAGGCAATTCTCAAATGGGCAAATTTCGCTGTGTGATTAAACAATGTCGGAATCTGATGGACAATTAATTGATTTACAGTATATTAGAAGGAAATAAAAAGGTTCGCCGAAGGAATTGCAAAAAATTAATATTTTTGATCCGTATGGTGACAGAAATTACGAAAGGGATAAAGGTAAGTGTGGAGACCGAGTATCAACCAGCATACTCAAGCCCTAGCCAGTATCATTACGTATTCACCTATCGCATTACAATAGAAAATCATAGCGAATACACCATACAGCTACTGAGAAGACACTGGCATATTTATGACGCGGGCTTTACTCAACGCGAAGTTGAAGGAGAAGGTGTCGTTGGTCAACAACCAGTGCTCGAGCCCGGCCAGGCTCATCAATATGTTTCGGGTTGCAATCTAAAGTCCGGTATTGGCAAAATGATTGGAACATATCTCATGGAGCGTGTTGTGGACGGAGTTACTTTACAAGTCAACATACCGGAGTTTACCATGATAGCTCCCCTCCGACTGAATTGAACAACGCATTCTTTCAGATCAAATCATTCTTTACTTATTTTCTCGACAACGTCGACGAGCATTCCCTTCACTCCCCTTTCTTTTACAAGTTCTACACTCAACTCTTAAAGACTGAACTTCAATCAGAAAGCATTTCACGACTCGAAGGCTACCGTAAAAAATTCCTGGAAGACGATCGATCAATAACTGTTGAAGACCTTGGCGCCGGATCGGCATTTTTCAAGTCAAATGCGTCGAGAAAAGTTCGCGATATAGCAAGAACCAGTCTCAGCCAGGGTAAATTCTCCAATTTATATCTGAGAATAATAGCGGAATTTGATTACAAGAACGTAATCGAATTGGGCACATCGCTTGGCCTTAACTCTTTGTATCTCGGTT
>DATHIE010000036.1:0-30707 GCA_035316905.1 Chryseolinea sp.
GAATAGCGGTTCGAAAACACCACCATTCGCATCAAATGCTGCCGCGTATAGAATTGTATCTCCAGTTTTCTCGGCACTGAAGATACAATTCTATACGCGGCAGCATTTGATGCGAATGGTGGTGTTTTCGAACCGCTATTCGGATCGGAAGACGCTATCATCTCCGATGAGTTGAACCACGCATCTATTATTGATGGGGTGAGGTTATGCAAGGCTATGCGATATCGTTTCAAGCACAACGACATGGCGGACCTGGAAAAACAACTGGAAGATGCCAAAGGGGCCGGCGCGAAGCAGATGGTAGTAGTAACCGATGGCGCATTTTCAATGGATGGCACGATCGCACAGCTTGATAAGATTTGCGCTTTGGCCGACCGTTATGAAGCATTGGTAATGACGGATGAATGTCATTCGACAGGTTTCATTGGAAAAACCGGACGCGGCGTCCCGGAATACCGCGGGGTAATAGGCAAGGTAGATATCATCACGGGCACTCTCGGCAAGGCGCTAGGCGGTGCTTCAGGCGGATTTACTTCCGGCCGAAAAGAAATAATTGAAATGCTTCGACAGCGATCAAGACCATATCTCTTTTCTAACACCCTTGCTCCTTCAATCACGGGTGCATCTATCGAGGTGTTCAACATGCTCGAGGAGACAACAATATTGCGCGATACACTTGAGAAGAACACAAAATACTTTCGTAAAGCGATGACCGATGCTGGATTTGACATCAAGCCTGGCGAGCATCCCATTGTTCCGATTATGTTATACGAAGCGTCCCTGGCGCAGAAGTTTGCAGATCGGCTCCTTAGGAAAGGTATCTACGTGATCGGCTTCTTCTTTCCGGTGGTAGCAAAGGGCCAGGCAAGAATTCGCGTTCAGATCTCGGCAGCGCATGATCAGCAACAGCTTGACAAAGCTATCCTGGCGTTTACTGAGGTTGGTCGAGATCTTGGAGTGATCGGCAAGAATTGATCAGCTTATGATCGATTCTTTATTTTAAGCCAAGCTCCTTCTTTCTCTTCTCGACAATGTCACCCATTTTGGAAGTGTCCTTTGAAAGCAGCCCGAATGCTGGGTCGATATTCTGTGAAGGGAAAAAGTAAATGTAACCCTTCTTGCCTTTCAACTTCAGTTTATAGAGGTTGAAGAACGGGACGATTTTAAGTGACTTCACCTCGGGCCATGCAAAGCGGATGTTCCGATCGCCTTCAAAAACAACGATCTTATTTTTTCCGACTGCAACTCGCCTCACTTTGTCAGTGATGACAAGGAAGAACACAAAACTGAACAGTCCAATAGTGATAAAGACCAACGCAATAAAAAAAGTCTTCGCGTTGAACGGGTGCCTGAAGAACACAGTACTGGCAACAAGCCACTGGAGCAAACTGAAGCCAAGGAAAAAATACTTGGCGAAATAATATTTGACGGGGTTAGCTTCTACCATCTCGATATAGCATAACAAAAAGTTTGACTAAAATACGATAAAAAACGGATTATAGTTCCTTTGTATTAAACTTTCGCAATTCCACTTTATTGTCTTCACTCCTTAATTATGATCGGGAAGTCCTGACCTCTTGAGAACGTGTAAGGATACTGAGGATTGCCTTTCACTTTTCGCGTCATCTCAGGTACCTGATCATCTATATATGACTTCAACTCATAAATGGTAACTTTTCCATCTTTCGGGGCGCCATCCGCTTCACCTTTCAAAGCATTTATCAATACGTACGTGAACAAACCATGACCAAGCTCGGCAAACTCAGTGGCAAATTGTTCGCTTCCGGCAGAGGCCATGACATGGATACCTGCACTTCTCGAAAGCTGAGCAATTGCCTTTTCCTCATTTGCTCCCCGCGCTGCCAACAATTCGACGGAGCCCCCTGATTGACACGCATCCATGATGATAAGTTGTTTTAAGGCTTTGATTTTTTTGAACTTTTCCTGGAGGAAACTGGCTTCGATTGCTTCTTTGTTCAATGCTGCCTGATCATATAACCGCAAGCTTTCGGTGGGAATAAAGTAAAAGCGATTGTCGACCATACTACCATGACCTGCATAGTAGAAAATAAAGACATCCTCCTGATGGATCTTCGCCGCGATTTCATCGAGAGTGGAAAGTATTTTTTCCCTCGTCGCCTGATCATCATACAGAGTCAACAGTTCGATACGGTTGAAGAGATGCGAACTGTTTTTGTCCATCAACTTTCCAAATGATTCAGCGTCCGGACGGGCATAGTTCAGATTGAGCTTGCTGTTCTTGTATTGATTGATGCCTACTGAAAAAATGTAACACGTACTACTTTTAGTGGCATGTTCGGAAAATAATTCAACCGTCTGAGGATCGGACTCTATGTTGTCCCGGTTTGTGGCTGTCGCTGAAAATACATTAGTTCCCCCGATGAGATCGATGAGATGCTTGTAAATGGTTGCCTGGCCCCGGGTTGCGGGAGTTTTCAATTGCTGCTGATCCAATGCGATATTCTTTCCATTGTGAAAGAGCTTCAGATTTTCAGCGCCATTTCCATTGTCGATCATTCGGACGTACACTTCCGCTTTACCGGGTGTATTTGGCAGTACGGCAATCTTAACGGAAGGAGGGGGCGAATTTTTTAACTTCCCCTGTATGCCCTTCGAGTCATCTTTTCCTCCGCGGTTCTGAAAGATCTTAGGGAGAAGTTCCGGGCGATAAAACTCATTGAAAAACTGATCGACAGAGTAGGTTTTCAGTCCACTGACGAAATGAATATACTTTCGTGCATTATCAGTCGCGTTGAAGAATCCGTCCGGACTCTTTACCATCCAGTCTCTTTCACCAAGGTGGATGTGTTCAAAGAATTCTTTGCCGCTATTGATATCCCAGAATTTAGTAACACCGTCTACACTGTGGCTAATGAGCATTTTGTTGTCGGGACTAAATAAGAGCGAAGTAATTTCTGCGTTATGTCCTTCAAAAGTTCTGGTTACTGAAGACGTGTTTGGATCCCAAACTCTGATGACCCTGTCGGCACCGGCCGAATAGATCCATCTTCCATCGGGACTAAACATCGCAACGTGTACCGCGCCGCGATGGCCTCTGAATTTTTTCGTCATCAATGCGGTACCAACATCCCAAAGACGGATGCTTCCGTCCCAGCTCGAACTCAATAACGTCGTCTGATCAGGGCTAAGCTGAATTGATGAAATGACATCTGTATGTCCTATAAAAGTCCGGACTTCTTTCCGTGTGTCGATCTCCCACAACTGTAGTGAATTGTCTAATCGTGCTGAAAAAAAATACAGGTCGTTGGGATGAAAAAGAATGTTATACGCGGAGCCAGTTTGAAACTCAATGTAGGTCAGCATCTTTCCTGTTTCCAGGTCGTGAATTTTCATAGAACCATCCCAGCTGGAGGAAATGATCCTGGTTTCATCATGGCTAAAATGTATGTCGAAAATAGGTTCGCGATAGGACTTGATAACCATTAGTGAGTCGCCTGAATCGAAATCCCACAACATTATCTTTCCATCCCCTCCGCCAGTAAGCAATCGTCGTCCATTCTTCGAAAGATCGTAGCTCAAAACTCCTTTTTTATGACCGACGAACTCCATCACGGACTTGCCGGTAACTATATCCCAACGTTTTACCTTGGTACCGAATTTCCCCTTAATAAGCGTCTTTCCGTCGTTCGAGATCAGCAACTCATTTTTAAAACGAACATATTTCGCAATTGCCGACTGCCAGTAAAAGTTTGGATCATAGTCCAGCCCGCCAAGATCCCTTTGATTCAAAAAACCGGTGAGTGTACTTTCTTTTCTATTCAATGGGACATTCCAGAAGATGGCTGTATTGTCATCCGATGAAATGATCAGGCTCTTGTTGTCGATTGCAAAGGCGACCTCGTGGAATTGCGCCTGATCTCCGGCAGTGATGGTAATCAAAGAATCGCCTGTGTGTTCCTCCCAAACAGTAATCTCCTTTTCAGTCGATCTCGCTATTAACTTTCCGTCGCTACTGACGGCAAAACCTGTTAGGTCATCCGTTACCCGGCTATAGACTTTGGCAACTGCGAAATTGGAAAGATCGTACTTCCTGAGAAATCCGTGATTAGCGACGAGGTACAAGTTCTTGCTATCCGGGCTAAACGCCAGGCGCGTTCCACAACCCCCGCAATAACCTTCTTCAAACGTAAAGGTTTTAACTTTTTTCCAATCCGTCGCATCATACAAATTAACGACCCGGTTGTCTTCTCCGAACCCCACCAACTTACCATTAGGACTAATAGCAACATCAACCCCGCTACCCAGACCCTGATCCGCTGAAGTCGGAATTTTTTTTATCATTTTTCTGGAACGAAAGTCATAGACCGTAGCGGAATCGCCGCGGCCTGAACTACCATAACCTGCCACGACGAAAAATTTCATATTAGGATCAATTGCAATCTCGGTGACGATGTCATCGGAGACAATTTGGTATACCTCATTTCCTGTGACTACTTCCCAAATACGAACTGCTTTATCATTTCCTCCACTAATAAGGTACTTTCCATCTGACGTAAATTCGATGCTTGTCACTGTCGCTTCATGCCCCAATAGACTTCGGATCTCACGTCCTGTGCTGCGCTCCCATATCTTGATGGATTTGTCCTTGCTACCAGTAGCTACATAGTTGCTGTCAGGGCTGGTAGCCACACAGACGACGGCTAATTCATGACCCTTTTGGATGATTGTTTCCAGTGATTGAGAAGAAACAAGAATCGGGAAAATTGTAAATGCAAAAAGTAACTTAATTCCAACAAATCGCGGAATGAGTTTAAAAAAAGGGATGTTAGGCCTTTGTGGGGGAAGGTTCGGCGGCTTCCGCTTCTTCTTCCTTGATGTCTTCCCAACGGACTGGTTCATTGTCGTGGAGGTATTCCAGAATTTTTTGTTCTACTTGTTTCAACTTAAGAGATCGGAGATACTTGCCGTTGCGGGCAAGCAAAAGTCGGCCGGTTTCTTCTGAAATAGCCATCACCAGCGTATCAGTATTCTCTGACATTCCGATCGCAGCCCTGTGTCTCAGGCCATAGTTTGGCGGGATGTGATCATTTTCACTAACCGGCAGTACACAGCGGGCGGCCTTAATCCTTCCCTTGTGAATAATGATGGCCCCATCGTGCAGAGGACTGTGTTTGTTAAAAATGGAAAGCAGCAACCTCTTGTTGACCTCGGCGTCCAGAGCATCGCCGGTCTGAGCATAAAATTTCAATTCGGTATCACGCGAAAAGACAATGAGTGCACCAGTCTTAGTGGCCTTCAGCGACTTTGCAGCTTCAAGCACTTCGCCTATATCAAAGTCATCGTGATAGTCATGACGCCAGTTGGCGATTGTCTTGAAAATGTTCTCCCGGAATTCAGTACCTCGTCCGATTACAAGCAAAAACTTCCTGATCTCCGGCTGAAAAAGAATGATCATTGCTAGAACTCCAACTCCCATGAATTGACCGAGTATTGTGCTCAACAATTCCATTTGAGCTGCATGTACAATGAGATACACCAGATAAAGAGCCAGAATGCCCAGGAATATATTGACGGCGATACTTCCTCTGATGAGTTTGTATACCTGATAGAGCAACACGCTAACGAGGGCTATGTCAACGAAATCAACCCAACTTACTTCCAGGAATCCTATTTTGACAAGAAATATCATTCTTTGCAAAGGTATAGCACGACGTACGACTTATGAAGTAATGAAGCATTTTAATGCTCCATGATGTTGTTATTATTTCTAAAAGTCGAAACCAATTTTATCACCTCCATTGCTTCTTTAACATCGTGCACTCTCAGAATGTTCGCTCCTTTAATCAATGCGATTGTGTTGAGTGATGTCGTTCCGTTTAACGCATTGTCTGCACTTGTAGATAAAGTTTTCCAGATCATGGACTTACGTGAAAGTCCGACCGCTATCGGCTTACCCAACAACCTAAAATAATCGAGATGACCAAGAAGATAGAAGTTTTGTTCAACAGTCTTCGCAAACCCAAACCCGGGATCGATGATCACATCTTTAATACCCAATTGTTGCAGATGGTTGATCTTTTCCTGGAAATAAGATACCATTTCCTTAAGCAAATTTTCATACTCGGTGAGCCTGGTCATCGTGGATGGATTTCCCCGCATATGCATCGCGATATAGGGAACGTTCAAGCGGCCGACCGTTTCGAACATTTTAGGATCCTGTTCGCCGGCGGAGATATCGTTGACAAGGCAGGCGCCCTCATTTACAGCGGCATGAGCAACCTCACTCCTGAACGTGTCTATTGACAGCAACGAATCTGGAAAGTTTCTTATGATTGTTCTGACCGCAAACAACGCCCGTCTAATTTCCTCCTCTACTGAGATATCGCGCGCTCCTGGCCGTGAGCTGTACGCGCCGACATCGATGAATGTGGCCCCTTCACCCAGCAGCTTTTCGACCTGATTTAATATGGCGCTCTCTGTTTGGTATCGCCCTCCATCGTAAAAACTGTCAGGGGTTACATTTAATACCGCCATTACGAGTGGCATATTTAGGTCAAACAGCCGTCCTTGAATATTCAATGTTTGGTTTGTGGAAAAAAAACTATTTTCAGGCGCAGATTTCATTGTACGATCTAAGTGAAAGACCACTCAAATTAAGAACTTTGGCATCTAAAGTTTACAGCCTTGATTGAAAAAACAGCTCAGGAATACAGGGACGTGATTGCCCGTTGTAAATCATTGTTTGAAAATAAGACTCGTGACTACGGTACTGCCTGGCGGATATTAAGGTTGCCTTCTATAACAGACCAGATCTACATAAAAGCACAACGGATACGAAGCATTCAGGAGAAAGGAACACAAAAAGTTGAGGATTCGATCAAAGACGAGTTTGTCGGGATTATTAATTATTGTGTAATGGCTCTGATGCAGGCTGAGTTAAGGGACGCTTCCGATGTCGAAATGACGTTCGATCAGCTTGAGCCTTTGTATGATCGCATCGTCAATGACACTTTTGACTTGCTTCAAAATAAAAACCACGATTACGGAGAAGCCTGGCGCGGTATGCGTGTGACTTCCATTACGGATATTATTCTGATGAAATTACTTCGAGTAAAACAAATTGAAGACAATAAAGGGAGAACTTTGGTCAGTGAAGGTGTTAGGGCAAACTACCAGGACATGATCAACTATTCGGTATTTGCTATGATTTTATTGAATGACTAAGCTATGATACAAAAAATCCTTGACGCATTTTCCCGGTACTTTGTAGGCGGACTATTCATTTTCAGCGGGCTCATCAAGTTGAACGATCCGGTTGGAACCCAGATAAAACTGGAGGAATATTTCGAGGTTTTTGCTGAAGACTTTGGCAGCTTTTTTTTATACTTTAAGCCGGTGGCGCTTGAGCTTGGAATGTTCCTTATCGTACTCGAACTGGTTCTTGGCGTGGCGGTGTTGATTGCGTATCGAATGAATCTGACAACCAAAGTGCTTTTAGCGCTTATGGTTTTCTTCACATTTCTAACCTTCTATTCAGCATATTTTGACAAGGTCACAGATTGCGGCTGCTTTGGCGACGCTATCAAGCTCACCCCTTGGGAATCATTTATTAAGGATGTGATCCTAATGGTGTTCGTGCTGCACTTGTTTTGGTACAGGAAACGATATCAACCCGCGCTCTATACAAAGGAAGGACATATTGCTATAATATCGGTGACTGTGGTGAGCACTTCGCTTGGGATTTACGCCGTTAGACATTTGCCATTCATCGATTTCAGAGCATACAAAATTGGCAACAACATACCTCAGCAAATGCTCCCGCAAGAGCAGGCCATTTTTGAGTACACATTCGAAACAAAAACGGGAGAGTTGATTAAATCAGAGAAATACCTGACTGACACGGTTCAATACAAGTACAAAAGTGTTGAGCAGCTCAATGAAGGTAAGACCAACGCCAAGATCACCGATTATGCAGTAAGCACCGTCGAAGGGGACGACGTGACGCAAAGCACGTTTCAGGGACCCAAACTACTCTTTATTATATATGATGCGACGAAGGCTTCCACTAATAATATAGACAAGATCCGGACGCTTATAAAAAATCTCGATGGAAAGGTCGAAATGATGGTTCTTACTGCATCCGGGCCGGATACGTTTGAAACTTTCAGACACGAGCACCAACTCGGGGTACCTTATTACTTCACGGACGCGACAGTACTGAAAACGATCGTGCGCTCTAATCCTGGAATTACTCTTTGGGTTGATGGAACGGTACGCGGCATGTGGCACCATAACGATACACCGGAAGCTTCGGAAATTATCGAACTTATAAAATGACCAAACGGGCATGAAGATTTTTCTCATTGGTATGCCTGGATCTGGAAAAACAACCATAGGCAAGCGGCTGGCAAAAGAAATGCTCATGACCTTTGTCGACCTGGACAAGGAAATCGAAAGGCGTGAAGGCAAATCGGTGCAACAAGTCTTTGCAGAAAGGGGCGAGGATTATTTTCGTGAAGTAGAATCCAAAGAGTTGACCGAGTGGGCCGCCTCAGCTAAGAGTTTTGTCATGGCTACTGGTGGCGGAACTCCTTGTTTCTATGAGGGGATCAAGGTGATCAATCAAAGCGGACTCAGTATTTTTCTCGACGTTTCGTTGAGCACACTTTTATCAAGGCTGCAGGAAAAAACCGACCGACCGTTATTAAATGCCAGTGATATCGAAGAAAAGAAGGAAAGGCTGTCATCGCTTCTTGCCAACAGAACTCAATATTATCAACAAGCGAATATAATTGTGAAGAATGCCGACCTATCAAAAGTAATGGCAGCGATTCGTCTTAGAAAGTAAGTCCGAATGTGATCATTCCTGTTGTGGTCTTATTGTCCAGGGTAACAATGGGGGGGGGCGCGTCAAGGACATAATACGGTTGATAATAATCTTTGGCATTGCTGTGTACCAATGCAAAGTCAGCAAAGAACTTTTTTAAGCGGACACCGATGCCACCACTGATGGTCTGAATGCTATTGTCAAGATTAAAATTATCCTTCAACGCGCTTGACTGAAGGCCGTACCCCGCCCTCACTCTCAGCAACTTGTATCTGAATTCGCCTCCGATCCGGTAGTTGACAACAGATTGGTAAGCAGCTTTTATGTTGTCGTTGTCCTGATCGAAGGAAACACCTGATATGTTTGACGAATATTTTGCTTTTGCAGGATTGGTAAACTCAACGTCTCCGGTAATGATCCCGTACTCCGAAAGAAATGCGACACCCGCACTAAACTTTAACGGAGTTGTCAGGCTATAATCAGAAGTGATAAGATCGGTAGAGGCGCTTTCCTCACCAAGAATAGTTAAGCCGTCACCGTAATAATCAAAATTCTTCCAGCTCGTGCTCATTGCAGCTTCATAAGTTTCGGTGAATTCGTAATAAGTAGGGGTGGTGAACGATACGCCTACCTGCAGAAAATCCACTGGCCTGACAATAGCCCCTAACGTTGCATTGATCCCGTTTCCTTTTAAATCTAAAAACTCATCAAGATCAAGATAGTTCAAATAAGGATCGTCGAAATTTTCCAGGTAGTATTTGGTCGATTTGAACTTGAGTGTCGAGACTCCGATGCCAGCTCCAAGAAATAACTTGTCCTTGAAATTCGCGCCATACGAAAAGCTCCATTGATTGCTGGCTCCTTCTGTATCGATCTGCTCTTGCTGATAGGGAACTGTTTTTACATCGCTAAAATATTCATCATCCGGAAAATTTTGATCAATCAGGCTCGCAGGCCCTATGAGATAGTTGTAGTACGCAAGACCAGTTGGCGTGTTGTATAATTCATTTTCAAACTGTGCCGTCGGTGCGCCGTTAGCAATGTCTATGAACGAATCTATGATTGATGTTTCCTTATTGTCGCCATAGTAGTTAATAGATCGGTTGAAGTCATTTGTTCGGCTGAGGCTGACAGCAAAAGATCCTCCGACAAATCCACCCTTATCCATGGGCATGTGAAGTACCAGGCTCAATCCAGGGATGATGAACTTTGATGTCGAAGACTTCATGAAGTTCCCCAGGTATTCGGCATCCACGTCGTATGTTGAGTAGGCTGGAGTAAGGGTCACTTCGGACCTATTATACATTCCAAGTCCAGCCGGATTGGATAATCCCACACTATAGTCACCACCTAAGGCAATTTGACTTCCGCCCATGCCTTGAATTCTCGCGCTACCCCCTGGTCGGGTCCTGCTGAATAACAACGCAGACTCCACATAACTTTGCGCGAAAGTTATGGACGCAATAAGGCACAACAGTCCACTGAGGCCGATGAATTTCCTCCAATTGATCATACCACGAAAAAGAGTTTAATTAATCCCTACCCCTCGATCTGCCATTTGATCCAGAACTTGCCGGCGCAGCCTGACGGGACCCTCCGCCATCAGAACTTGAGCTTCTCGACGGGCTATAAGAAGAGTTCGAGTCTCTGTTATAGGAATCTGTCCCAGACCGGTTCGAATTACTCCAAGGGTCATACGACGAACTTCTATTATTTTGACTCTGCTGATAAGATTGCTGAGAGCCCCTCCATGATCTGTTATAGTAATCTTCTTGTCTTTGCGTTGTTGTTCCGGAAGTCGAAACTCTACCTCCGGCATTCGTGGCCGTCGGTCGTACTGTTGCGGCGTAATTAGTTCTGGAGCGAGTATAGGAAGCATCCTGAGGTCTAGTCACCATTCCACCGTGCGATGCACGTTTTCCATAAACTACATTCCTACCGTTGTCTCCACCGTTGTTGATAATCACTACGGTCGACGGATAGTAACCATATCCACCACCATATCCATAGTTACCATAGCCATATCCATAACCAGGATATCCACCCCACGAATTCATATAGGGGTTGCCAAAGGCATAAGACATCCCCATCCCAATGCCGCTACCCCATCCATAGTTCCATGAACTTCCCCCATAATAGCTGAATGAACTTGAGTAGCCGGAGCTGTAGTACGGACTACACCATGGATTGTAGTAACCACTGCTGCCATAAGGGCTGCCCCATTCATTAATGGAAGGGCCATAATAGCTTGGAGCATACCAGGGGCTGCCGGCGTAGTTGTTATAGTTGCTGTTCCATTTGTTCAAATTAGCCGCCGTAGTGTACTTGTAGTTGCTCATGAAATAATCCTGGTTGTCAGCCACTGCTGTCTGGG
Organism: Chryseolinea sp.; assembly: GCA_035316905.1. GTDB lineage: Bacteria > Bacteroidota > Bacteroidia > Cytophagales > Cyclobacteriaceae > Chryseolinea. The sequence goes on from DATHIE010000036.1 coordinate 11,184, forward strand.
AATTAGAGCGCGCAGCAAACTCGGGATTTACATTGCGGGCAGAATAACTGTCAGTGGGATTAATAACTTCCTCGGCTGTTGCCTGCTCAACTTTTTTTGGCTTCTTCGCAGAAGCTGCGTAGGAAGACTGTTCGCTCGCTTTTTGAGCCTTGAGCGCCGCCCTGTCTTTTGAGGTAAAGTACATATCATCGCTCTCCACTTGTCCAAAAGCCGTAGCGGAAAGTAGCAGAGCCGCCAAACTGAACATCCACTGTTTTTTCATAATCGTCGGTTTAATCCCTTTTAACCACTAACTAAAACGTTTTTCCAACTTAAAAGTGTCTCTAAAGCTACAAAATTTACGTGTATTTGTCCGTCGTAAAATTATATTTGCCCCTCGATCAGTAAACAACAATAATTATACCAGGGATGGGCAAAGAACTACCAAGTCGGAGCGAAGACTACTCGTTGTGGTACAATGAATTAGTGAAGAGGGCGGATCTTGCTGAACACTCGGATGTGCGGGGTTGCATGGTCATAAAACCATATGGTTACAGCATTTGGGAAAAGATGCAGCAAGCCCTTGATAAAATGTTCAAGGACACAGGCCATGTCAATGCATACTTTCCGCTCTTTGTACCGAAGAGCATGTTCGAAGTCGAGGAGAAAAATGCAGAAGGATTTGCAAAAGAATGTGCCATCGTGACACATTATCGCCTGAAGACCGACCCTAAAAACCCCGGGAAACTGATGGTTGACCCTGACGCCAAGCTCGAGGAAGAGTTGGTGGTCCGTCCTACCAGCGAGGCAATCATTTGGAACACCTACAGAAAATGGATTCAGTCATATCGTGATCTGCCGTTGCTGATAAATCAGTGGGCGAACGTGGTGCGTTGGGAAATGCGAACCAGGCTGTTCCTTAGAACGGCTGAATTCCTTTGGCAGGAAGGCCATACGGCGCATGCTACTTCAGAGGAAGCAGTGAAAGAAACCCTTCTGATGTTGGATGTCTACGCTGACTTCGCAGAACAGTTTATGGCTATGCCTGTCATTAAGGGAAGAAAGTCGGAAGGAGAACGCTTCCCAGGGGCGGTTGATACATATTGCATTGAGGCGATGATGCAGGATGGAAAAGCTCTGCAAGCCGGAACCTCCCATTTCCTGGGTCAAAATTTTGCGAAGGCGTTTGATGTGAAGTTCGCGAGCAAAGAAGGTAAGCTTGATCATGTCTGGGGAACGTCGTGGGGGGTGAGCACCCGGTTGATGGGGGCATTGATCATGGCGCACTCAGATGACGAGGGTCTTGTTTTACCTCCAAAGCTTGCTCCTATTCATGTCGTCATTGTACCAATCTTCAGAAATGACGAAGAGCTCAAAAGGATTACTGTTGAAGTTGATAAGATCACAAAGGGTCTGCGTAATGCCGGTTTTGCCGTCAAATTTGATAACCGCGACACGCAAAAGCCGGGATTCAAGTTTGCTGAATGGGAACTGAAAGGTGTCCCGGTAAGGTTGGCAATTGGGCCAAGAGATCTCGAGAACGGCACCGTTGAGGTTGCGCGCAGAGACACCAAGGAAAAGCAGATTTTGAAACTTACTGAAATAGAGTCGGCCATTCCGGCCTTGCTTGATGACATTCAGCAGAATATATACAACCGAGCTCTGAAGTTCAGAACCGAAATGATTACCAAGGCCGATTCATACGACGAGTTTAAAAAGATCCTTGATGAAAAAACTGGGTTTGTTCAAGCACATTGGGACGGAACACCTGAAACTGAAGCAGCAATAAAAGAAGAAACAAAAGCTACCATCAGATGTATTCCGCTGGACGCGACCGATGAAGCGGGCAAATGTATCTATTCAGGTAGACCATCGTCCAAACGTGTTCTTTTTGCGCGCGCTTATTAGGATTTCAGGTTGGATCAGCTTTTTCGCGTCTTTAATACGACGGCTTCGAAGTAACTATTTATTTGTACTTTTGAGTTTCCCCTGATCTATGTTGATGTGGATAATCATACTATCGATGCTTCTGATAGGACTCGCTCTTATCATTATCGAGCTGATATTCATTCCCGGTACAACGGTGGTTGGACTGTTGGGATTAGCATTCGCCATCGTAGGGATTGTTATCAGCTATGGCCATTTCGGTAGCGACATTGGCTTTTACATTCTGATCGGCTCGCTTGTCACAACATTGGGGGCTATGTTCATCGCTTTTCGTACCGGAGCGTGGAACCGGTTTGCGCACAAATCGTCAATCGATAGCAGGGTAAATGAAGGTATTATGTCTGGCGTTCAAATCGGCGATGAAGGCATAACGTTGTCCACATTAAAACCAATGGGTAAAGCTGAATTTAACAACCAAACATTCGAGGTAAAAACTGCGGGTAATTATATTGATAGAGGAGAAAGAGTTAAGATCATCTTCATCGAGTCACACCAAATAGTTGTCGAACCAATAAACTAATCATATCATGCCCATGGAAGCTGCCTATTTACTGTTCTTGGTCTTTGGCGGGATCATTCTTTTTTTTGTATTTCTCTATTTTGTTCCAGTCAACCTTTGGATAACCGCACTATTCAGCGGTGTAAAAGTTGGATTGTTTGAACTAGTGTTTATGCGTATCCGGAAAGTTCCGCCACGCATCGTTGTTGACTCATTGATCACAGCAACAAAGGCTGGATTAAAACTCACTTCCAACGAATTGGAAACGCATTACCTCGCTGGTGGGAACGTACCAAACGTTATCCGCGCATTAATATCCGCAGACAAGGCAAACATCACTTTAAGCTTCAAACAAGCGACAGCAATCGACCTTGCAGGTCGTGATGTGTTTCAGGCTGTGCAAATTTCTGTAAACCCGAAAGTAATAACCACACCTAAGGTGGCTGCAGTAGCTTCCGATGGTATTCAGTTAATAGCAATTGCAAGAGTAACGGTTCGCGCGAACATCGCTCAACTTGTCGGTGGTGCCGGTGAGGACACCATTCTCGCGCGTGTAGGTGAAGGTATTGTCTCTTCTATCGGTAGCGCGAAATCACATAAAGAGGTTCTTGAAAGCCCTGATAAAATTTCCAAGTTAGTCCTGTCACGCGGTCTTGATGCCGGCACTGCTTTTGAGATTCTTTCTATCGATATCGCTGATGTTGATGTAGGTGCAAACATAGGCGCCAAACTTCAGATCGATCAGGCTTCGGCTGACCTGAAAGTAGCAGAAGCAAGAGCTGAAGAGAGAAGAGCTATGGCAGTTGCGCTCGATCAGGAAATGAAAGCCAAGGCCCAGGAAGCTCGCGCCAAGGTGATTGAAGCGGAAGCGGAAATACCAAAGGCAATTGCTGGAGCGTTCGCAAGCGGAAACCTAGGTATTATGGATTATTATAAGATGCAAAACGTCCAGGCTGATACCGAAATGCGACAGGCAATTTCTGGCTCAGGAAAGTCAACTACTGGCGCGGAGAAAAAGGATAAGTAGTCATTAGCTACCTTGGTGCCTAGCTACCTAGGTACCCAGGTAGCGCTACAGTTTGAGTTCGCTCCACTCAGATTTTTTCAAAGCGATAAATGAGTTGTTAAAAGCATCATACGAGATGTGATCGTAAATTAGGGGTATTGTACTTATGCCCTGCGCCGTGACTACGCCGTATTTCCCATCCCGCTCTACAATGACATAGTTGTTGTTGAGATCTTCGAGCCCATGATATTTTGGATTAATAAGAATCCTTCCTTCAGCGTTCGCGAGACCAAACAATTTTTCTTGCTGAACTAATACATTCCCATGTTCAAGGATTGAAATGAATTCATAACGGGGCGGTATTATTTGCGTTCCCTTTTTATTGATCAGACCATATAAGCCCTTTAGCTTTACCAGTGAAAAACCTTTCTTGAATGGAGAAACTTCTTCATACGCGGGCTGAATAGCGATCTTGTCTTCGTGATTAATAAAACCCCATTTGTTCCTGATCTTAGCTGCCGCCAGTTCTTCCTGGAAAGGCTGAATGTCATCATAACGGTTTGCAATGCGCAGCCTTCCTTGCGAATCAACAAAACCATATTGTCCGTTTTTCTTTATTCCTCTCAAGCCTTCTGTTTCAACAAAGATTTTTTCTATGAAACCCTCGGGCTGCACCTGTCGGTCTACGATTACCCCGTTAAGATCCAGTTTCCATAACCCACCAGCCGCCAGATGCTCGATAATATATTCCGGAATAATTTCAAGTCTGTTATCCGAGAAATAAATGCTACTGCCATCCATCGAGCGCAGGTATGTCATTTTAGGTGATCTTTCGAGATACCGCGAATCATTAATTAATGTAAGCTTAAAGTTTCTAGGTGTGATGACCCATTGTTCTTTATCGTTTATTATGCCGTACTGCCCCTTGAATTTGACAACGATCTTATCGTCAAGCTGCTGAAGGATTGAATCGTATGCACAGGCAATAACTTCTTTTCCCGTCGCATTGATGGCGCCCCAAAAATTCCTGTTCATAACGGGGAAGACACTTCCATTGTACGGAAAGATGCGGTCGTATGGCTTTGTGCTTAGTTCCTTTCCTGCAGAATCCAACAATGTCCAGATTTCTTTTCCCGCGCTTTTTCTGTTGCCGACAAAAAAATCATGATCTCGATAAAGCTGGTCGTACTTAGCGTCCACCACCATCGTTCCCCTTTGACGGACAACTCCATATTTTTTATTCAGGGAAAAGATGGCCTTGTTATTTATGAAAGTCCCCAGGGTTGAAAATGACAACGGAAATAATGGCTTTAAAGAATAATCTTCAACTCTTGTTAGCCCTGCTGTTGTGACCTTAAGTATTTTCCGGTCTATGGCTTTGACTGAATCGGCTTCAGTTCTTTGGAGGAGAAGATTTTGTCCGTCCAGAAAAAGCCATTCATCAAGTCCCCTTTTATGAGCCGATCCATCATCGTCAATTCTAATTTCTCTGAATGTTGGTTCTGCTTTGATCTGTCCGTCGCGATCGATCAGCCCCTGACGTGCATTTTGATAGATGATCGCATAATTCTTTTTGAAGGGTGAAATGCTGTCGATCGAGAAACTTGTAACCTGCTTCCCGGTCTCTGTAAACAATGCCATCTTGTTGTCAAAATTTTCGACGGCATAACGAAGACTTCCGATAGAATAAATGCTTTTGAATTGTTGAGGGATTAATGTCTTATTATCAAGATCAATGAGTCCGTATTTGTATTGATTGCCAATCTTGGTAAACACGATGGCATGCATGAACGAAATGTTTATACCATCATATTGGAAGGGAATAACTTCTTTGCCCGATGTACTCAGGCAGCCCGTCACCGTCCTAAGTGACAAGGTCGATTTCTTGCGTGCAATAATTAGGGAACCATCACTAGCGGCAACATCTTCATAGATTGCTTTCGTTATGAGTTGGTTTTCAAGATTTATAAGCCCCCACACACCCCCATCCTTATAGCCCGTAACATTGTTGACAACGGAGAATTTTCCATCACTCCATCCCAATGCATCGTACTTGGCAGGAATTAAAATCTTACCCTGTTCGTTCTTGAGCCCGACTTTCCCGTTCTCTCGAAAGACATCATAACTACTGGCGGCCGAAAAAAAAGTTATCAGCAGAAGCCAAAAAATGCAACAAGCGCGCTTCATGTGGAGTGCAAAGTTAGAAAGCTGAAGGGATTAAGGGGAATTTTTGTGAAATTTGTGCCGAAAGGCTGAAAATAGCGACGAATTATCGCGAAACCGACAAGGGGTACGCCGTAGAACCGAAAAAAGGAGATATGTATATAGAGCAACTTTACACAAACTGCCTGGCCGAGGCAGCATATTACATCGAATCAGACCACGAAGCCGCTATCATTGATCCATTAAGGGAAACTGAACCCTACATCGAACTGGCGCAGAAACGGGGAAGTAAAATCAAATACGTTTTCGAAACACATTTCCACGCTGATTTCGTCTCCGGCCATATCGACCTTTCAAAAAAAGTAAATGCTCCCATTATTTACGGACCCAATGCACAGACCGAATACGCAGTCTATAATGCAAAGGATGGTGAGGAGTTCGCCCTTGGAAAAGTAAAGATCAGAGTTTTGCACACCCCTGGTCATACCCCCGAGTCAGCATGCTACCTGTTAATGGATGAGCGTGGCAAGCAGCACGCTATATTCACAGGTGATACATTATTTGTCGGTGACGTCGGCAGACCAGATCTGTTAGATGGCTTGATGAGCCCTGAAATGTTAGCAGGAATGATGTACGATTCGTTAACGAATAAGATCAAGACTTTACCTGATGATGTGATTGTTTACCCCGCTCACGGACCTGGTTCTGCGTGCGGTAAGAATATTGGTAAAGAAACGTTTTCAACTATAGGTGAACAGAAAAGATTCAACTATGCTCTTAAGGATATGAGCCGTGACGAGTTTATTGAGAAGATTACCGATGGAATACAGCCACCGCCTCAATATTTTTTCGAGGATGCACGTATAAATAAAACAGGCTACGAACCCATTGAGGACGTCATACGCGATAACACCAAACCTTTATCTTCAGTTGAAGTTAGAAAGTTTGTCAACGAAGGAGCGGTAATCCTCGACACGCGGTCAGCCGACGATTTTGAAAGAGGATTTATTCCTGGTTCAGTGAACATCGGACTCAACGGTACGTTCGCTGTGTGGGTCGGCACGCTTATCGACATCAACAAGAAGATCGTGCTCATAACGGATAAAGGCAAAGAACAAGAGACGGTTCTAAGACTCGCACGTGTCGGCTACGAAAATGTTGTCGGATACCTCGATGATCCCTTGAGTTCGTATAGCGATTTAGAAACAGTTCGCTCAATTGACGCAAACGAAGTGAGTTCTGAAATCGAGCAAGGTGCGGAAGTGATTGACGTGAGGAAACACGCTGAGTGGAACATAAGCCATCTGAAAGCCGCTACATTTCTTCCGCTTACAGAGTTCCCCGGAAATCTTCTGCCGCTGGATAAACGCAAAACCTACATCGTGCACTGCGGTGGCGGATACCGATCGATGGTTGCGATATCAATCATGAAAAATCATGGATTTGAGAACCTGATCAACGTGCTTGGTGGGTTTGGCCAAATGCAGAAGGCCGGCCTTGAAATAGTCACGGAGGAGGTTCTACTTTGATCATTCCGCATATTTCAACACCGGATCAGTGGATTATTTCAACATTTTCAATCGTTTGAAATGATATCTTGAATAGCTGACCCATTTTAATCCCTGACAGTGGAGTGATCTCCTTTCAAAATGAGGTATTATTAAGTATAAATCGCTTCATTTTGCATGGCAATTAAAGTCGCTATCCGGCATCAAACCTCCTATCAGTATGACAGGCCGGTGAATCTATCGCCGCACACATTCAGGCTCCGGCCCGCGGCGCATTGTCGAACACCGATTCTTTCGTATTCCCTAAACATCAAGCCGGAAAAACATTTCATAAACTGGCAGCAAGATCCTTTTGGAAATTTTCTCGCACGAGTCGTGTTTCCAGATAAGACGACATCATTTCGTTTCGAAGTAGAAGTTATCGCCGAAATAATCGTCATCAATCCATTCGATTTTTTCATTGAACAGTACGCTGAAAGCTTTCCATTTGCCTACACTACCCAGTTAAAAAAAGAGCTCGCTCCTTATTTTGAATATAGCGAATCGGGAACGTTGCTGACATCGTGGGTTGAACAGAACAGACCGGTTTCCGGAAAGCGGACGATCGACGTACTGGTGCAGCTAAACCAGGCAGTGCAGCAACACACCTCGTATACCATTCGTCTTGAACCAGGAGTTCAAACGTGCGAACAGACTTTGACGCTTCGTAGCGGGTCATGCAGAGATTCTGCATGGTTGCTGGTACAATTGTTTCGGCACCTCGGACTAGCAGCACGTTTTGTATCGGGATACCTTATTCAATTGAAAGCTGATACAAAGGCGCTTGATGGTCCATCAGGAACAGATCACGATTTTACAGACCTTCATGCTTGGGCCGAAGTATACGTTCCGGGAGCCGGATGGATTGGACTAGATCCCACCTCCGGGCTATTCGCAGGAGAAGGACACATTCCTTTGTGTTGCACACCGGATCCAGTTAGCGCTGCACCCGTTACAGGGATGACCGACGCATGTGAAGTGACTTTTGATTACAAGAACGAAGTCTACCGCATACATGAAGATCCGCGTGTAACGAAGCCGTATTCCGAAGAACAATGGGCGAGCATTAACGCTCTTGGTAACCAAATCGAAGAAGATCTTCAGTCAGGTGATGTTCGGCTGACCATGGGCGGTGAGCCTACTTTTGTTTCCGTTGATGATATGGAGGCAAAGGAATGGAACACTTCTGCAGACGGACCTCAAAAAAGAGCAGCGGGCTCTCAATTGATTAAGAAACTCAAAAGTTCATTCGGTCCTGGTGGACTTATTCACAAAGGACAGGGCAAATGGTATCCCGGCGAACCATTGCCACGGTGGCAGTATACGGCGATTTGGAGAAATGACAATTATCCAATCTGGCGAAATGACGAGTTATTAGACCTCGACGACAAAAAGGGATCATACTCTGTTCAGGATAGTTATAATCTGGCACTGCTCATTTCAAAGTTTTTAAGTGTACCGGCAGATCATATTCATCCTGCGATGGAGGATGCATTTTATTTTCTGTGGGAAGAAAGCAAAGTACCCACTAACATCGATCCCTACGCTGCGAATCTTAATGATTCACTTGAAAGAAAAAAACTGGCAGAGGTTCTGACTAATGGATTAGACAAGCCGGTTGGATACGTGATCCCGCTTGAATGGAATTACTGGAATAATCGCTGGCTATCCGGTCGATGGGAATTCAGAAATAACCGTTTGGTGTTGATCCCGGGAAATTCAGCAATGGGTTTACGTTTACCACTCAAGTCTTTGCCCCATACGCCAAAATCAAAGGTTCAAAGGCCGGTGGAACGCAGTCCTTTTGAGGAGCTACCGCAGTTGAGCAGGCTCCACGAGGCTGTTCAACAAAGGTATCAGACTCCGGTTGCTGTTTCTGAAGTTCCAAATGAATTCTATAATGTTGCCGTAGAAGACGACGACAAAGAGGCGAATCCAAAGAAAAAAAAATCTGAAGATGGTGAACAGGAACCACAGCCACTTTTCGATGTCTATATTGTCAAGACTGCGCTTTGTATTGAAGTTCGCGAGGGAAAAATACTTTTGTTTATGCCTCCATTGCAGCATGTCGAACACTATCTCGATATGCTTGCGTCGATAGAAGCTGCCGCTGAGAAATTAAACTATAAAGTTGTTATCGAAGGTTATGAACCTCCTCGCGACAATCGGATAACTAAGCTTGGAGTCTCTCCAGATCCCGGCGTCCTGGAGGTGAACATTCATCCGGCTAAAAACTGGAATGAGCTTGTTCATAATTACGATGTATTATTTGAGCAGGCGCGCCTCAGTCGATTAAGTAGCGAAAAGTTTATGCTCGACGGTAAGCATACTGGAACTGGCGGCGGCAATCATGTTACAATCGGAGGTGTTGGTCCGGCCGATAGCCCGCTTCTTCGACGTCCTGAGCTTTTGAGAAGCCTTATCACTTACTGGCAACATCATCCAGGTTTGTCATATCTGTTTTCATCGCAGTTTGTCGGACCGACAAGTCAGGCTCCTCGTGTGGATGAAGGGCGGCCGGAAATGCTTTATGAGTTGGAAATAGCATTTGAACAGATCCCAACGAGTGGAGATGTTCCATTCTGGCTGGTAGACAGGATCTTCCGCAACCTTTTGATCGATATCACAGGAAACACCCACCGGGCTGAATTTTGTATTGACAAATTGTACTCTCCTGACAGTTCAACGGGTAGGCTAGGCATACTTGAGTTCAGAGCGTTTGATATGCCGCCGAACAAACAGATGTGTATTGTGCAATTATTGTTAATCCGCGCTCTTGTGGCCTGGTTCTGGAAAGAGCCGTGTACACGGAAACTTGTACGTTGGGGCACCACTCTATACGACAAGTATATGCTTCCTCATTATGTGCAACAGGACCTTGCCGAGGTCGCCGCCGACCTTCAATCAGCGGGATATCCATTTCAACTATCATGGCTTGAGCCTTTTTTCGAATTCAGGTTTCCGCTTTATGGTAAGATAAATGTTTTGGATATCGAACTTCAGTTGAGAATGGCAATTGAACCATGGCATGTGTTGGGAGAAGAAACAAGAAGCGGAGGTACTGCTCGATTTGTCGATTCCTCGGTTGAAAGGCTGGAGGTCAAGGTCACAAATTTTAACTCCGACCGTTATATCGTCACTTGTCACGGAGTTCCCTTACCACTTCGCGAGACAACAGTAAAAGGAGAATATGTTGCTGGAGTTCGATATCGTGCATGGAGTCCGCCATCCGCACTTCATCCAACCCTTGGAACGGACGTCCCGCTTGTTTTCGATGTGGTTGATACATGGAATAGTCGCTCGATCGGTGGCTGTACCTATCACGTGGCTCATCCCGGGGGTAGAAATTATGATACATTTCCTGTAAATGCCAATGAAGCGGAAGGCAGAAGAATAAGCCGCTTTTGGAATGAGGGACATACACAAGGACCGATAACGCCTTCAATTACATATACAGGGATTGAACGGTATTTGGAAAAGAACCAGATTCCAAAGAAATTTGATTCACCCACTGTGAAACTAAGCCCGGAATATCCCAATACCCTTGACCTGCGTCAATTCTGATGGATGCGCTGAATGGATAGCATGAAAACAAACGCAATGATGGAAACCTTGACAAAAGGCTATTTCACAAACCGGACATTACTGGACGAGTGTTTTGATTTTGAGGGTGATGTTAAAGAGCACTGGAAGAAGTTATTGAACAATATCGAATTCCTTGACAGTGAAGAGTTGAAAGCTAGACAGCAAGAACTACTCACATTGTTAAAGGAGAACGGGGTTACTTACAATGTCTATGGAGACACAGACGGCTTAAACAGGCCATGGTTACTCGATACGCTTCCGCTTTTGATTTCAGCTGCAGAGTGGAGGATAACGGTGCGCGGAATGAAACAACGTGCATTTGTCCTTAACAAAATTCTTGAAGACATTTATGGAGAACGACGGCTCCTCAAAGAAAAGATAATTCCCCCTGAACTGATTTATGCGCACTCAGGATTTCTTCGTCCGTGCGACAAAATTAAACTTCCCGGCGAAAACCAACTGATACTCTATGCTGCCGACCTCTCTCGCGGCCCCGATGGTAAAGTGTGGGTGTTAAAGGACCGCACGCAAGCTCCTTCAGGAATGGGCTACGCGCTTGAGAACCGTAGCGCTTTGAGTCGTGTGTTGCCCGAATTATTCAAAGGCCATAAGACGACAAAACTCGGTGGCTTCTTTAATAGTATGATGGAAGCATTCCTGGAGATTGCTCCGCAGGGAAAAGAGCATCCTCGAATCGTTTTATTGACCCCGGGTCCCCGGAATGAAACATACTTTGAACATGCATTTCTTGCGTCGCATATGGGTTTCACTCTTGCTCAGGGCGATGACCTCGTGGCGCGCGATGGCTTCGTATGGATAAAAACTGTCGAAGGTCTGGAGAAAGTGGATGTAATCCTTCGGCGTGTAGACGACTCGTATTGTGATCCTCTTGAACTTCGCGAAGATTCCCACTTAGGTATTCCTGGACTACTCGAGGTCGTTCGCAGGGGGAATGTTTCTATAGCCAACCCGTTAGGAAGCAGTATCCTTGAGAATACCGGGCTTATGGCCTTCATGCATAACATCTTCAAGTACTTCCTTAACGAGGATCCCATCTTCAAGATGGTAGCCACTTGGTGGTGTGGTCAAAAAAAAGAAATGGATTATGTTATCCAACATATTGATGAACTCGTGATCAAAAAGATCGACAGGACTTCGGGTTCGGGAACCGTAATCGGAAGCAGATTGTCGAAAGCTCAAAAGCAAATACTTATTGAAAAGATCAAGGTCCAGCCATATTTGTATGTTGGCCAGGAGGAAGTCGGATTTTCAACATCTCCGGTTTTCACAAAGGATAAACTGGAGCCGCGATATACAGTTTTACGTACGTTCCTCGTCGCTTCAAAAGGTGAATATGAAATAATGCCTGGCGGGCTCAGTCGATGCTCTCCGGAAAAGGGGAGTTTCCTTGTTTCCAACCAGGATGGAGGCATCGCCAAGGATACCTGGGTAGAGACACAAGTAAAAAGCTCTACGTCGTTAATACATCATGCTGACCTTAGAAGGAAGGCAGTGCTACCTAGTCGCGCAGCAGAGAACCTTTTTTGGGTCGGCAGATATTCACAACGCGTCCTTCGTACGTCGCGCTTCATCAGGATCGTTCTTCGAAATCTCACACAAAGTGGATATACTAGTTCAGGGCAGGAGTCCGAAGCGCAAAAAGCACTTCTGCAAACTGTAACACATCTTACATCATCGTATCCCGGATTTATAGAAGAGGATGAAAACGTCACTACGGATGACAGACTTCGGGAGATCCATAAGTTGATTTGCAATCCTACTCAGGAAGGTGGTATTCTTTTCACGGTCAATAATCTGATCAAGGCAATGTACTCCGTGCGAGACAAATGGGCTGTTGACAACTGGCGTATTATCGACGACATCGAAGACTCCAAACGGAAATTGGAGGTGCTGGAGGCCGATGGCATTCGTCACGTCTTTTCGTCACTGGATCAATTGAACGGAAGCCTGCTCTCATTCCTGGAAATGAACCGGCAAAGCATGTATCGCGGCGAAGGTTGGCTGATGTATCGGATAGGTCAGCTCATTGAAGAGCTTTCTCTCGAACTTATTCAATACCGTGCACTGCTTACGTATCCGTATGAAGAGAGCGAGGAATTCCAAATCCTGGAAGCATTGCTTGTGAGCAATCAAAACCTCTCAAATTACCGATCGGTCTACAGGACTTATTTCGACATCGCACCCGCTCTCGATTTGCTGTTCCTGAATAAACAAAATCCAATTTCAATACTTTCACAACTTGAACAGCTTTTGAAATTTATCGACCAGCTTCCACAAAGAACAAAGGGCGCACACGACAGTGACATATCCAATCTTGCATTTGAATGTTACAGTCAGGCACGACTGATTAGCATAGATGACTTAATGAAAGTTGATCCTGAGTTGGAGGTAAGGGCAAATCTTGATGGAATTTGTGAACAGCTGAGCTCAAAGATTTCAAAGCTTTCTATAGCTCTCACGGCAACATATTTCAGTCATTCCACATATCAATCCCAGGGAAGCAAGGACGGTTTCAAGTTTGAAGTCTGACGAATGAAATACAAAATCAAACACGTTACCGAGTATGCGTATCAGGACCCCGTTGGCCTCTGTCATAATCGCTTGTGTCTTACGCCGTCGAACAACCTGCATCAGAAGTGTGTTTCGTCCGAAATAAAAATTTCACCTGCACCGGATTCCTTTCTTTATCGTCAGGATTTTTTTGGCAACACAGTAGCGTTCTTTTCATCCTACAAGGACCACGACCATTTGGAGATCACTTCCATTAGCGAAGTTGATCTCGTCGGCCGTCGCGAAACAGATCTTGCTGTCGCATCCCCGATATTATGGCAGGAAGCACGGCAACACGTGGCGGTGGACAAGGATGATTACGATATAGTTCAATACACACTCCCTTCAGGATATATTCCCATAAGTTCAGAGGTCAAGAAATTTTGCGATGATTGTTTTGTTGAAGATGCCACCCTCTGGTCAGTTTGCAACACACTAATGCAAAAGATCCATAAGACCATTGAATTCAAACCGGGCTTTACAACCGTAAATACTCCAGTGGAAGAGGTTTTAACAAACAAAAAAGGAGTCTGCCAGGATTTTGCTCACCTGATGATAAGTTGTTTGCGGAACATGGGACTGGCTGCGCGATATGTGAGTGGATACATTGAAACGATTCCTCCTCCAGGCAAGGAAAAACTTGTTGGCACAGACGCTTCTCATGCGTGGGTTTCTGTTTTTTTCCCGTCTATCGGTTGGGTAGAGTTTGATCCTACTAACAGCTTGCTCCCATCAGACAATCACGTCACAGTTGCACTTGGGCGCGACTACCACGATGTGGCACCGATCAAAGGAATTGTCTTTAGTTCGGGAAAGCAAAGTCTAACGGTCAAGGTAGACGTAATTCGTGTTGATTGATCAACTTATCTATTTAAGTTGTTTATGGAAATAAAGCTCATGGTCTTTGAGAAGATCAGGATGTGCGATCTTCACTAGATCTCTCAGAATCAGATCCGGCCTTAAGTAGCCAAGTTCCAGGAATTCGCTACCGCCTTTAGCTCCCTTCCTTGCATCGTATGTGTAAACGGATCCGGTACGGAACGGCTTGAACCGGGTGTATCGATGATCACCAGTTCCCAAATCTTTCAGTGTTGTATAGTTCCCCACGCCGATCCATAAATCGGCATCGTGAGCCTTCTCATAAACAGATTCGAAGCTTAGCTCAAGATATCCGTTGGATGTATTTTCTTCCCATAGATAGGCACATCCCGCGTCATGAAGGATCCGCGACGCGTAATTCTGACCACCAGGAAGAAACCACGCATCGCTATAAACTATTCCACTCAACACAGTCGGCTTATTCGCGACGCTGTCAGCTAGATTCTTCACGTCCAAATAGCTTCTCTCGATTACCTTAAAGACAGAGTCCGCCTGCTTCTCCTTATTAAAGAACAGGGCCATAAACTTGATCCACTCTGCGCGTCCAAGTGGATGTTTTTCCAGGTATTCTGCATTGATCACTACAGGGATATTCAACTCGTCCATTTTTTTAAATTGTCCGTAATCGCTGTTCATGGTATATCCCATAACCATATCCGGCTTCAATGCCGCAAGTCGCTCAAGGTTCATTCCTCTGTCCACGCCAAGTTCCTGAACCTTTCCACTATCAATACGGTCTCGTATTCTTCGGGAGCTTATATAATCTGTTGAAGGAAACCCAATGAGCTTCGTTCCTTCATCCAGGTATTCAAGCAATGGAATATGCGTGGTTGAAGTACATACAATTGAGTTCAATGGAATTGTAATTACTCTAACATCGGGTGCATGGGCAGGTATAGTATCACCTCGCGGAACCAGCAGATATTTGAATCCTGACGTAGCCCCTTGGAAAGGATACTTCACTTCTACTAATTTATTTCGACCCTGATACTCAATAGTGAAACCTTCGGCATAAGACAGACTCGTCGACCGAACCGCCAATGCCTCTTCTGAATCTTTTATTCTCCTGTTTTCACAGGCAACGATCGCACAGCACAATAGCAGTGTAATAACTTTTTTCATGAACAATGACCTCTAAATTTTGAATAAGTGGAATAGAGTTGAACTACAAACTTATCATCTTCTTTTTGCAATTACCGAATTGAAAGCTAAGTTTGTAACGGATTCGCGGTTCTTCTGCTGTTCACGACATCAGAAGATTAAAAGGGAATACCGGTGAGAAGTGATTCAAATCCGGAGCTGTTCCCGCAACTGTAATCCCTACTCTCTATTAATATATAGAGAGCTTTCGTTCCACAAACCATTGTCCCGACGAGTCGGGATGAGAAGGTAAAACGAAAGCCGGGAAAGCCAGGAGACCTGCCGAGTATCTTTAATAACTCAAAGCTTTCGGGAGAAAGGCTGACGTTGTAGCCACGATACAGCATCTTGTACCGGCCTACACATCACTTTTTTTTAGCGCAGGTTTTGAATTGATCGTATCGATTTAATTCAAGAATGACACGTATTGCCTTTTTTATCTTCTTAATCGTTTCGGCGAATACCGCATTCGCGCAAACAGGGGATACTACCTATCTCAAGGAAGTTCGTGTTTATGGAATACCGGTAACATCTTACGCAACGGGGTCAAAGGTCGAACTACTCCAGAGTGGAAGTGAAGTAATGACGGCGTCGGATAAGCTCATCAATGAAACTTCATTCTATTTTAAAACTTACGGAAACAATCAATTGTCCACTATCGCGCTGCGGGGAACCACCGCATCACAGACTGCTGTATTGTGGAACGGGATTAATATTAATTCGCCAACATTAGGTCAAACGGATTTTTCGCTGATACCTCTTTTCCTGTTTGATGAAGTATCTATTCGTTATGGCAGTGCCAGCGCATTATACGGATCGGATGCGATTGGAGGAAGTATCCTGATTGGACAACGAGAGCCGTTGTTTCAAAAGCATTTTGATGGAACATTCTATCAGCTGGCGGGGAGTTTCGGAAAGTTTGCCACTGGAATAAAAGCTACCTATGGCAACGATCGATGGGAATTTCGCACTAAGTTTTTCCGGTCGGTGATCGAAAATGACTTCACGTTCTACTCACCCGCTGTCGGTTATTCAAAAACGCAAAATCATGCGGCCGTTGAAAACTATGGAATTGATCAGCAAATACATTACAAAATATCAGAACGCCAGCGCATCTCTGCTGAAGGAATGTACACTTATAACTTCCGTGAAATTCAGCCTGCCGTAACGAACGATAACGCCAATGAAACTCTTCTTGACCGGCACATCAGACTAAGTTTAAACTATCAGATTGATTCGCAGATTGGAATACTTTCCGTGACTGCCGGCTACGTTGTGAGCGACCAGGATTATACAGACGATGTGGTCAGCAATGTTGAATCAAAACAACTCACAGCATTGGTAGCGGTTGACAAGAGTTTGAACCCAAAGAACAATTTACGGTATGGTCTTGGTTATTCACACTACAATGCGTCTTCGGAGAACTTTACTTCAAAGATTTCGGAGGACAGGTACGATGCATTTGTCTCGTTTCGACACGCACTTCGCCAATTTTGGTTGATAAATGCAAACTTGCGTCAGTCGTTTTATGCAGGTCGTTATGCTCCATTCGCTCCTTCGCTGGGAACAGAATTTAATCCGTTTCATCAAGGCAATAGTAAGATTACCGTTCGTGCGCAGGTAGCCAGGGGATACCGCGTCCCCACTCTAAATGATCGCTATTGGGTGCCTGGTGGAAACCCGGATGTTTTGCCGGAAGATGCATTTCATGTAGAGACAGGGATCAATTGGTCACGCAAGGTCGATACCTGGAGCTATTCACTTGATGGAACGATTTATAAAACATGGATCAGCGACATGATAGTTTGGACTCCGGAAGGAAATGTTTGGTCGCCAACTAATCTCCACAAGGTTCAATCCTATGGCGCTGAGTTAAACGCAAAATCCACCTTTACTTCCGGACAATATAAGTTGAGAACGGACTTTGTTTACAGCTTCACAAGATCTCTCAATAAAACTGAAGAGGACCCTCTCTTCAATAACAAACAGCTCGCCTACGTGCCCTTGCATAGTGGGCGGCTGTTTGTATCGTTGGCAATCGATAATTGGTCCATCGAGACGAGACTCAATTTAACCGGAATTCGCTTTTCGACGCTCGATAATGTAGAGGGTCAATCTTTAGATCCATATGGCCTGCTTGACACATCAATCAGCAAACGGTTTTTACTTTGGAAAACAAATTTCGATTTACGAGCAGAAGCATTTAATCTGTTTGATGTCTATTACGAGAATCTGAAAAATCATTCTATGCCAGGTAGGCATTACGCTGTTAGTATTCTGTTAAACTTCAATAACAAACATACCTTATGAAAACTTTTAGAGGACTTGTGCTGATCGTGTTAGCTACATCTTGTTTTGTGTTAACATCATGCGATGATGAAGATAATCCACCGGCAGGTGAATTTGAGAACGGAGTTTTTGTGGTCAACGAGGGTAACTTTCAGGACGCGGATGGAAGTATAAGCTTCATCAATCCGGATGATGGCTCGGTGAAACAGGACCTGTTTGGTTCAGTGAACAATGGTTTGGCCCTTGGAGACGTCGTACAGTCAATGACGATTGATGGCGACCATGCTTACGTCGTAGTTAACAACAGCAATAAGATCGAGGTTGTGAATGCCAATACATTTGTGAGTGAGCACACAATTCAAGGATTGTCCCTGCCGCGATATTTTGCAACACTAAATGGAAAGGGTTATGTGACTGAATGGGTGAGTTTCACAGATCCCGGAAGAGTCACGACAATTAACCTCGAGGATCATACCGCTGGTGAGTCGATAACAACAGACTATGGCGCGGAGAACATTCTTGCTCATGACGGCTTGTTGTACGTATCAAACAGCTTTTCAAATACAGTTTCTGTTGTAGATCCGGAAGAAAAAGAAGTAATCAAAACTATCGAGGTGGGGAGTAGCCCTGGAACATTATTACTAGACAGCGACGACATGATATGGGTAATCTGCGGCGGTGGATATGATGTCGAGTACAATCCTTTAAATGACGGCAAGCTGGTACGTTTAAATCCCGAAAAAAGTGAAGATGAATCTGCTGTTAGTGTTGTAAAAGCGATTGAACTGGGCACTAACGTTACAGCAAAGGCAGCCACCAACAAAGCGATGGATAGTTTATTTTACTATAGCGGAAATTCCGTGTACTCTATAAATACTTCGGCTAATGATGCCTCGTCGTCGCCATTGCTCACGGAAGGGGATGCAACGGGGTTTTATGGTATTGGCTTGGATCCACAAGATGGTTTACTTTATTTAGCCGATACGAAGAATTTTGCAGGCAATGGTGTTGTTTACAGGTATACCACCTCTGGCAAACCGGTAGATAACAAGGTGGCTGGCCGCGGGCCGAATGGATTTGTGTTTAAGTAAGTAGTATGAGTGATCGGGACAAACCAGACAACGCACTTTATTATATAGAGAATGGTCTCATAGTGTTTACTGAGGCATATCATCTCCAGCGCGGATATTGCTGCAAGAGCGGTTGCCGTCATTGTCCTTATGATCGCAAGTCTGGCGGAGGCCCAGGTTCGAAGCCAGATAGGCAGGACGTTGACGACACGGATAAATTAAACGGTTAAGGTTCCGTTGCTTACTTTCAGGACTTCCGCTTCAGTGCGTCATGATACGCATCGAGCAGTTGTTTTGCCGCTGCCTGAGAAGAGAGGGCTGAACTGGAAACTTCCGCTTCCAACTTTTTCTGAAAATTTCTTATCTCCCCAAATTGTTGCAAGTCTATATTAAGGAGTTGCATAAACCTGTCCTGAAACCAGGCAATGTTTTGCCGGCCTCTATTCTTCAATAGATATCCTGTTGACGTCGTGTGTTCATTGTGTTTAGTGATGACGTTCCAAATCTCTTCGATCCCGCTACCTGTAATGGCCGATGATAAGAGAACGGTGGGATGCCAACCGGATTCGGGAACAGGGAACAAATGCAATGCTTGCTGGAATACTCCTTGAGCTTCAACGGCATTTTTCAGATTACTTCCGTCGGCTTTGGTTATCACAAGAGCGTCTGCGACCTCCATGATTCCTTTTTTCATACCCTGTAATTCATCACCAGCTCCTGCCAAATTGAGTAAGAGGAAAAAATCAACCATGTTGCTGACCGCTATTTCGGATTGTCCGACCCCTAACGTTTCGATGATGATTACATCGTAACCTGCTGCTTCGCACAGTAACATTGCTTCGCGTGTTT